>JAAZOP010000406.1 GCA_012797735.1 Myxococcales bacterium | reverse complement strand
CTTGCCGGGGCGGGCGCGGGCGGTCACTTCGGCACCTTCTCCCAGTCCTTGAGGAAGCTCTCGATGCCGCGGTCGGTCAGCGGGTGCCGGATCAGCTGTTCGAGCACCTTGTACGGGATCGTGGCGATGTGGGCGCCCATGCGCGCCGCGTCGACGAAGTGCAGCGGGTTGCGGACGGAAGCGACGATGATTTCGGTGTCGAAATCGTAGTTGTTGTAGATGTCGACGATCTGCGCGACGAGGTCCATGCCGACGGTGGAGACGTCGTCGAGGCGGCCGACGAAGGGGGAGACGAAGGAGGCGCCGGCCTTGGCGGCGAGCAGGGCCTGGGAGGGGGAGAAGACCAGGGTGACGTTGGTCCGGATCCCCTCTGCGGCGCAGACGCGGACGGTGCGCAGGCCGTCGGCGGTCATCGGGATCTTGACGACGACGTTCGAGTGGATCTTGGCCAGCGCGCGCGCCTCGGCCAGCATCGCCTCGTGCTCCAGGCTGACCGCCTCGGCGGAGATCGGGCCGTCGACGATCGAGCAGATCTCGCGGACGACCTCCTCGAACTTGCGTCCGGTCTTGGCGACGAGGGACGGGTTGGTGGTGACGCCATCGACGAGGCCGAGGGCGGCGCCCTTGCGGATTTCGCCGACGTCTGCGGTATCGAGGAAGATCTTCATCGCGTTTGCTCCTTGCGCGGCGGGCGGGGCGCGCCTAGGCTGGGAAGCCCGCCCGCGTTCCGAGTACCCCGAGCCGGGGATGTAACGGCGCGGCGCGGGGAAGTCAATTGGGGTGAAGCCGATGGCGGAGCGGAGCTACGCGATCCTGGACATCGAGACGGTGCCGGACCGGGAGCTGTATGATCCGGAGCGGGACGCGCCGAAGCGCGAGAGCCGGGGGGAAGCGACGGAGGAGTCGTTTCCGCCGCCGTGGGCGCATCGGGTGGTCGTCGTGGCGATCCTGTGGCTCGGCCCGGACCACGCGTTCCGCAAGCTGGGCACCGTCGGGCTGGGCTCGATGGACGAGCCGAAGATCCTGCGGGACCTGGCGGGGTTCCTGGACAAGGAGCACCCGGCGCTGGTGACGTTCAACGGCCGGCGGTTCGACCTGCCGGTGCTGGCGCTGCGGTCGTTGCGGCACGGCGTGCCGGCGGCCTGGTTCTTCTGGAACGGCAACGCCTACCGGCAGCGGTACCGCGCCGACCTGCACGCCGACCTGTGCGAGGAGCTGTCGGACTACGGCTCCGTCCGCCGCTCGAAGCTCGACGCGGTCGCCCGGCTGGTCGGGCTGCCCGGGAAGTTCGGGATCGATGGGTCGCAGGTCGAGTCGGCGGTGGCGCGCGGGGCGATCGAGGAGGTCCGCAACTACTGCCAGGCGGACGTGGTGCAGACGGCGTTCGTCTGGCTCCGCTACCTGCTGTTGCGCGACGCCCTGCCGCTCGAGACGTTCCGGGCGCGCGCGACGGCGCTGCGGGATGCGCTGGCGCAGCAGCCGGCGGTGGCCGAGGTGATCGAGAAGGCCGATTGGGACCGCTATCTGCTGACCGAGGCGGTGGCGGCGGGAGCCTGAGCGGGGGACTCGAGGCGGTCGAGGAGCGCGCGGGCCATCTCCCATTCGAAGTAGTTGAAGATGTGGGTGGCGACGACCTGTTCGAGGAGGGCGCGGGCGCCGGCCGTGTCGCCGGCGCCGAGGCGGTTGAGCGCCTGGTAGTAGCGGAGTTCGGTCTGCTGCCCGAAGGTCCCGGCGGCGGCGAAGGCGGTGTCGAAATCGATCTCGCCGCGGTAGAAGCGGGCGAGCACGCCGCTCCAGCCGGACGCGCGCATCGCCTCGAGAAACGCCAGCACCTCGGGGTCGTCGGGGCGGCCGTCGCGGCGCGAGGCGCCGAGGGTCCAGAGGGCGTGGTAGACGCGCCAGACGACGTCGAGGTCCTGGCGGGTGGCGGAGAGCGGGAACAGCTCGTCGAGGAGATCCGTCTCGCCCTCGATGTGGAGGAACGACAGGGCGAGGTTGTAGACGGCGGTGTCCTCGTTCGCGCCGTATTCGTCCTCGCCGGCGGTGCGGACGGCGAGGGCGAGGCGCCGCAGGCCAGCCTCGCGGTCGCCGCGCAGGACCGACAGGCGGCCGATCTCGGCGTCGGCGTGGGCCTGGGAAACCACGCCGGCGCGGGCGACCTGCTTCCAGGCATCGATCGCGTCGTCGAAGGCCTGGTCGGCCTCGGCGTTGCGTCCGGCCTTGCGGTGGAGGCGTCCGATCTCCTCGTAGAGCCCGGCGCGGGCCACGGTGCGGTCGGCCAGATCGCCGGATTGCACCGCCAGGCCGGCCTCGAACAGCGACCGGGCGCGGTCGCGGTCGCCGGCGCGGGCCTCCATCTGGCCGAACTCGAGATACGCCGAAGCGGTGGGATCGGCCGCCAGCGCCTCCTCCTGGAAGCGGCGGGCGGTGGCGACGTCGCCCTGGATCAGCGCGGCGTTGGCCATCAGCCGCAGGATCGTCGTGCGCTGGACGGGCGGGTCGGTCGCGGGCCAGCGGGCCCGGAAGTTGGCGAGGGCGGCGTCGAAGGCGGCCTGCAGGCCGGCGAGGGCGTCCCAGCTCGCGCCGTCCATGCCGTCCTGGATCTCGCCGCCGAGCAGCACGAGCGCCTGTTCGTTGAACTCGCGCGTCTCCGGGTCGCGGACCACCGCCTCGAGCAGGAAGCGCGCGGCGGTGCCCCAGTTCCCCCGCCCGGCGAAGTAGCGTCCCAGGCAGGCGGAGAAGCGGCCGTCCGCGGGAAACTCGCGCCGCAGCATCGCGCACAACCGGCGGGCCTCCTCGGGGAACTGCGGAGCGAGGGCCGCGGCGAGATCGGAGCCGGCGTCGGCGCGCCGGAGCGGGTCGCGAAGCGTGTCGACCTCGTCGAGCACGTCGCCGAGGTACGCGGCGGAGTCGCGATGCGCCTCCAGCATCTCGGCGGCCGCCTCGGGCCGGCCGATCCGCACGGCCAGCCGCACGACGTTCAGCGTCAGGCCGGAGAAGTAGAACTGGCTCCGCTGCGCCGCGGCGAAGAAGTCCTGCAACGACGTGATCGGTCTCGCCTGCTCGCCGAGGTCGTGGCGGGCCAGGATGAGGCCGACGAGCTGCTTGACGAGGCGGGGGGCGGGGAGGATTTCGGTCACGGAGTCGTACAGCTCCGCCCGGCGCTCGACCGCCGTGGCCTCGTCATCCTGGTCGGCCGCCCAGGCGGCGATCTCCTCGGCGGTCCGCGCGGCCTCGTCGTCCTCCGGGTCGACCAGCACGCGCGCCTCGGCGACGGCCAGCGAGTCCTCCGGGCGGCCGAGCCGCCGGGCGACGGGGTCGATCCAGGCGAGGAACTTGCGCAGGGCGGCCGAGTCGGGCCGACCGTCCAGCTCGTCCGGGTCGAACAGCGAGAAGACGTCGTGCAGCGTTCCGCGGACGTCCAGGGTGTCCGACTCGCTCACCGACCGCTGGGCGCGATCCAGGTAGTACCGGATCAACGCCTCCCGTTCGACGCCCCGCCGGGGATCGGCCGGCGCGGCGGCGTGGAAGGCGAACAGGTGCGCCTCGAGGTCGTCGTCGGCGATCTCGGCGCCGTCCCCGGTCACGGCGGGCGGGGGCGGGAGCGTCAGGGCGACCAGCGGATCGGCCGGCGGCGCGGGGCAACCGGAGAAGAGGACCGAGGCGCCGAGCAGTGCGGGCAGCGCGAGGAGGAGACGGTTGGTTCGTGTCATCGGCCGGCAGCATAGCGCGGCGAAGGAAGTCGAGGAAGCGGGGAAAGTCGAGGGAACCGCAGGGGTCGGGCGCGGCGGCTGGGGGGCGTGACGGGTTGCGCCCGTCGGGGGTGCGGGCTACAGTCCGGGCGGTGCCGGAGGGAAGCGCCGGAGGCGAAAGGGGTCGGCCATGAAGAACTCGCTCTGGTTCGTGATGGCGCTCGGACTGGCCGCGTGCGGCGGCCGCACGAACGACGAGGGTTCGTGCTTCGGGCCGTTCTGCGGCGAGGTGCCGGACGGCGGGGGCGTGCCGTGCACGGCGACGGCCTGCAACGACTCCTGTCGGACGCTCGGCTACGCCGGCGGCGCATGCACCGCGGACCTCTGCACCTGCACCGGCGCGGCCGACGGGGATGCGGACGGGGACGGGGACGCGGACGGGGACGCCGACGCCGACGACGGGGACGGCGAGACCGGGCCGCTTTGCCCGGCGGGGCTGTCGTGGTGCGTCGACCGTTGCGTGGACATCCGCGTCGACCCGGAGAACTGCGGCGCCTGCGGAACGACCTGCGCGGAGGACGAGGTGTGCGGCGAGTTCGCGTGCCGGTTCGCCTGTCCCGCGGGGACGACGGACTGTTCCCGATCCTGCGTGGACCTGCTGCACGACCCGCGCCACTGCGGCGAT
>JAAZOP010000405.1 GCA_012797735.1 Myxococcales bacterium | reverse complement strand
GGCCGCCCTCGAAGCCCTCGCCGCCGACCTCCCCGACCGCCTGCGCACCTCGTTCCTCGCCGCGCAGCGCGATCCGTGCCCCGCCGGACCGCCCGCCGGTCCGGCGACGTCCCCGCCGGCGACGGTCCCCGGGACCGCGCCGGCCGTTGCAGCCCGCGGCGCGTCCGCCGCGACGACGGAGAAGACGATGCCGGCAGAAGCCTGGTCCGCGGAAGCCCGGGCGGCGGCCGATCGGCCGCTGTTCCGGCTGCTCGAGATCAACCGGGAGCTGGTCCGGGAGTCCGACGTCGGGCGGCTGTTCGACGCGATCATGGACGCCGCCGTGCGGTTCACCGGCGCCGAACGGGGATTCCTCCTGCTGCCGGCCGACGGCGGCGGGCTCGAGGTGCGCTGCGTGCGCGAGTTCAGCCAGGTCGAGCTGCCGGAGGAACACCGCCGCTTCTCGCGGTCGATCGCCGAACAGGTGTACCGGGACGGCCAGCCGGTCGTGACCGTCTCGGCCCAGGAGGACGAGCGGTTCGGGCGCGTGCTCTCGGTGCACGAGTTGCAGCTCCAATCGATCCTGTGCGTGCCGATCCGCGGCCGCGAACGCACCCTCGGCGTCCTGTACCTCGAGAACCGCGTGCGCCGCGGCCTGTTCCACGAGGCGGATCGCGAGCTGCTGATGGCGTTCGGCGACCAGGTCGCGCTGGCGATCGAGAACGCCCGGTTGATCGAAGCGCTGCGCCACCGGACCCGCGAACTGGAGCAGGCCCAGGCCCGCCTGCAGGACCGGCTCGAGGAGCGCGGGCGCGAACTGGAGCAGCGGACCGAACAGCTCCAGAAGGTCGAACGGGACCTGGCCACGGCGCGACGCGCCTTCGACACCCCGCACGGCTTCCCCGGCCTCGTCGGCGAGTCCCCGGCGATGCGCCGCGTCTACCACCTCGTCCGCCGCGTCCTCGACACCGACGTCCCTGTCGTCCTCGTCGGCGAGAGCGGCACCGGCAAGGAGATCGTGGCCCGCGCGATCCACGAGCACGGCCTGCGCCGGAAGGGCCGCTTCGTCGCCCTGAACTGCGGCGCCTTCCCCGAGGGGCTGATCGAGAGCGAGCTGTTCGGCCATGTCCGCGGCGCCTTCACCGGCGCCGTGCGCGACAAGAAGGGGGTGTTCGTCGAGGCCGAGGGTGGCACGCTGCTGCTCGACGAGGTCGGCGACATGCCGGCCAAGATGCAGACCGACCTCCTGCGCGCCCTCCAGGAACGCAAGGTCCGACCCCTCGGCTCCAGCCGCGACGTCCCCGTCGATGTCCGCGTGATCGCCGCCACCCAGCTTCCCCTGCGCACCCTCGTCGACCAGGGCCGCTTCCGCGAGGACCTGTTCTATCGGCTGTCGGTCGTCGAGATCCCGATCCCGTCGCTCCGCGAACGGCTCGACGACCTGCCGCTCCTGGTGGACCACTTCCTCACCGTGTTCGCCGCCCGCTTCGGCACGACGCGCAAGACCGTCTCGCGCGAGGCGATGCGCCTGCTGATGACGCTGCCGTGGCCGGGCAACGTGCGGCAGCTCGAACACGCGATCCTCAACGCCTGGGTGCTCGCCGAGGGCGACGTCCTGACGCCGGACGACTTCGGCAGCTCGATGGCCGGCGGACCGTCCGCCGGCCCGCCCGCGGCCTCCAGCCCGGTGGCCAGCCGGGCCCTGTTCGAGGCCGCCGAACGCGAACGGATGCTCGAGGCGCTGCGCGCCGCGCGCTGGAACAAGACCCGCGCCGCCGACGCCCTCGGCATCCCCCGCCGGACCTTCTACCGCAAGCTCGAACGCTACGGCATCGACCGCTAGCGCAGGATGGCGATGCCGGCCGAACGGCTCCTCGAGCGACTCGGACGACCGTCCCCCACCGCCGTCCGGGTCGCGCTCGCCGCGCTCGCCGCCGCCTTCCTGGCGCTCGGATTGCACGGCATCGGCGACCTGTGGCTCTGGGGCCACGAGGGCTTCATGGGGTCGTGGTTCTCCCAGGCCGCCCGCAACACCCTCCGCTTCGGCGCCCCCGGCCAGCTCGTGTTCTACTCGGGCACCGCCCCGCCGGTGGACGAGGTCGTCTACACCGGCCATCCCCCCGTCATCCACCTGCACCTCGTCGCCGCGTTCGCCCTGCTGGGCGACGCCGAGTGGGCCGCGCGGCTCGTGCCGCTGGCCTGCAACCTCGCCACCCTCGTGCTCCTGTTCGTCGCCGTCCGCCGGCGCTTCGGCGACGCCGCCGGCCTCGCCGCCGCCGCGATCTGGACCCTGCTCCCGATCCAGGCCGTCTACGCCCACCTCGTCAGCCACGAGGCGCCGGGCCTCTTCTGGTGCCTGCTGTTCGTTCACCTCTACCTGCGGTGGCACGAGACGCGCGCCGCCTCCCGCCTCGTCGCCTCCCTCCTCGCCCTCGCGGTCGCCCTCTGGACCGATTGGCCGGCCTACTACTTCGCGCTGTTCGTCGCGCTCCACGCCCTCGAGACCGGACTCCGCCGCGGCCGACCCCTCTGGCGTGTCCGCGTCGAGTACCTCTACGCCGGCCTGCTGGCGCTCCTGGTCGCCGCCGCCTTCCTGCTGTTCGTCGCCTTCGTCACGAAGGTCGCCGGCAGCTTCGCCGAGATGCGCCAAGTCTTCGCGCACCGCAGCTCGACCCCGCCCGGCTACCTGCGCCAGCTCCTGCGCTGGGTCCCCGAGCTGTACGGTCCCGTGCCCCTCGCGCTGTTCGCCCTGTGGCTGCTCGCGTTCGTCGCCCGCGCCGTCCGCCGCCGTCTCGCCCTCGGGGACTTCCTTCCGCTCTTCTTCCTCCTCGCCCAGACGGTGCACTCCCGGCTCTTCGCCGAGGCCGGCTTCCTCCACCGCTACTGGTTGCTCTACGGCGGCGTCGCCGTGGCGGCGGGCGCGGGCCGCGTGCTCGTCGATCTCGTGCGCGCGCTCCGGCGCCTCCTCCTGGGACCTCCGTGGCGCGGCCCCGTCCCTCCGCGGTCCCCGGCCCACCGGCTCGCCGCCGTCCTCGCCCCTCCCGTCCTGCTCGTCGGCGGCTTCCTCGCCTGGCAGGTGCCCTCGACCTTGCGCTTCCTGGCCTGGGCCTCGCGCACCGGCCACGCTTCGGTCGGGACGCCCCGCGAGCCGTACGGCGACCAGTACGAGGCGATCCGCTGGGTCCAGGACGTGCTGCGCGAGTTCCCGCGGGGCTCGGCCGAGTACCTCGTCTCCGACAGCGTCGAGCGCGACAAGCGGGTGGAGTGGCACTACTACCTCGACGGCCCGTACCGGATCGTCCCCGACGAGCCGCCCGCGGTCCCCGGCGACACGCCCGGCCGCGTCGTCGCGCTCTTCGACCTGGCCGCCTTCGATGCGCCCGAGCGCCTCCGGCCGCTCGCGGCCTCGCACCGCACGCTCGTCCACGGCCGCCGCTGGGTGGCGATCGACCTGACCGACCCGCGTCCGGCGTTCGAGGCGCGCGTGCTGCGCGAACGCCCGGCGCCCTGGTGGTGGTCCTGGCTCGTCAACCCGATCCACCCGCCGGACGACTGGGTGCCCGACCCGCAGGCCTCGGCGACCCGGGCCCTGCTCGACCCGCGGCCGCCGGCGGCCGCCCGCGACGGCCTCGGGACGCCCGGCGGCGAACCGTTCGCCTGGGAGTGCCCGGCGGATCACGTCCTGGTCGGCCTCGAGGGGATCGACGGTCGGCCGGGGCGGCGGCTGGTGTTTCCCGCGTCGGTGCGCCCGCTCTGCGCGCCGACCCGCGCCGTGCAGGAGCGGCAGTCCGTCGAGCCCTACGTCGGGCCGACGCTGGGGCTTCCGCCGTTCGGCGGCGGGGCGCCGCCGTTCCGCCGGCTGGCCTGTCCGGCCGGCACGATGGCGGTGGGCCTCTTCGGACGGTCCGGCCGGTTCGTCGATGCCGCGGGGGTGCTGTGCGGCCGGCCCGGGAGCGGAAGCGTCGAACGCGCTGCCGGCGGCGCCGTGATCGGCGGCACGGGCGGGCAGCCGGTCGAGTGGCGGTGTCCGCCCGGCACCGTGGCGCGCGGTCTCGCCGGCGGCGCCGGCGACCGCCTCGACCGGATCGAGCTGATCTGCGCGCCGCCGCCGCCGGTGCGGCCCGAGGGGACCGCGTTCGCCGCGGCGCGTCCGGCTTTCCGTGCCGCCGCCGCCGCCGTCAGCCGCCTGCGGGAGAACCGTCGCCCGACGTCCCGGCGGGGGCGCCGCCGCCCAGCGCGCTCAGGCGGACCTTCGACGAACGGCGCATGACGAGCAGTTGGACGAAGAGCGAGAAGCCCATCGCCGAGTAGATGTACCCCTTGGACACGTGCTGGCCCGTGGCCTCCATGATCAGCATCGAGCCGATCAGCACGAGGAACGCGAGGGCCAGGATGCGCACCGACGGGTTGTCCTGCACGAAGTCGCCCACCGGCCCGGCGAAGGCCATCATCACGATCACGGCCAGCACCACGGCGGCCATCATCACCGGCACGTGCCGGGCCATCCCGACCGCCGTGATCACCGAGTCGAGCGAGAAGACGACGTCGAGCAGCATGATCTGGAACACGACGGATGGGAGGGCGGCGCGCACCTTGGGGACGCGGTCGGCGCCCACCTTCTCGCCCGCTTCCTCCGGATGCTCGACGTTCTCGTAGATCTCGCGCGTCGCCTTGTACAGCAGGAACAGGCCGCCGGCCAGCAGGATCAGGTCCTTGCCGCTCCAGGGCACGACGAGCACGAACAGCGTGTCCTGCAGGCGCATCACCCAGCTGATCGCGAGCAGCAACAGCAACCGCGAGATCATCGCCACCCCGAGCCCCAGCCGGCGGGCCATCAGGCGGCGCTCGCGCGGCAAACGGCCGGTGAGGATCGTGATGAACACGATGTTGTCGATCCCGAGCACGATCTCGAGCAGCGTCAGCACGCCGAGCGAGATCCACGCCTCGGGACTGGTCAACCAGTCGAGCATCTTCCCTCCGCCGGGGGCAGTCTAGCCAACGCCGCACCGGCGCCGCAACCGGTGCGCGAGCCGAGGTCGGTGAGACGGGAGGCCGCTAGGACGCGCGACGCAGGCGCGAGGCGCCGAACAGCAGCACCCCCGCGGTCGCGAAGACCCACAGCCAGCGCAGCGGGTACTTGAACCACGGCTTCCCCCGCAGCCCGGACGGCAGCGGGCGCAGCGTCGCCAGTGCCGCGCGGACGGCGTCGATCTGGGCGAGGAACACTTGGCTCGGCGCAACCAGCACGAACACCAGCGTGCTCCGCTCGGCCGCCAGCATGACCTGCAGCACCGAGACCCGCGCGCCCTGCGCCGCCAACTCGATCTGGACCTCCACCGCCGGCCAGGCGCCGTAGAAGCCGCGTTCGGCGCGCACGAGCTTGACCCCCGGCAGTTGGCCGCCGACCTGGTCGAGCCCGCCGCGCAACTGGGCCAACAGCGTCTCGTCGACCGGGATCCGCTCGTCGAATTCGAGGATCCCCATCGCCGTTTCCCGAGGCGACCCGAGCAGCGTGTAGAGCGCGTGGACCGTGGTCTTCTCGCGCAGCCGCGGACACATCCCCCGGACCGCCCGCTCGGTCACGTCGTCCTCGACCTTCTGCCAGCCGTGGGGCGCGTCGAAATGCAGGGCCGGACCGAACCAGTCGACGAGCACGACGTAGCCGACGACACCCAGCACGAGCAGTCCGACGACCCACCAGAGGATCGCGGCGGCCGAACCGGCGCCGGCCGGCGGACGCGGCAAGGGAGCCGGGAGGCCGGCCGAGGGCGGAATCCCCGGCGCCGCCGGCGGGACGGTGGAAGCGCGCCGCCCCTGGGCCGCGACGTACTTCGACGCGAACACGCCGCACTTCGGGCACTCGTCCTCGAACGGCTCCGCATACCCGCACTTCGGGCAGCTCGCCCAGGCCATCGATCGCGATCGTAGGACGGTTTCCGGAACCGGGGCAACTTCGGCGGCGGCACGGACGCCGCGCGGTCGCGCTATCGCTCGAGCGCCTCGTCGACCCCCTTGCGGATCTCGTACCAGAAGTCCCGAGCCGCCTCGCGGGGATCGGCGTCGAAGCGCTGCAGCCACGCCTCCAGCTCGGGACGGGGCGTCCCCTCCTCCGCCTTGCGGCGCAGGAAGCCGTGGAGCACCGCTACCGTGCGCTGCGACTCGTAGAACGACGAACGGTTGTAGGCGTTGATCCGCCGGGCCAGCGCGCGGTGGTGCGCCGTCAGATCGACGTCCTGCTCCCAGAACTCGCGGAAGACCGTCGGCACCAGCTCCTCGGCCCACTCGCGGTGGAACCGGCAGAAGCCGAGGTTGTCCAGCATCAGCTCCGCCACCATCCGGCCGGCGTTCATCCGGCCCAGCTCGCGCGGCGGCACGAAGTCCTCGCCGTAGTAGGAGTAGTACTTGCCCATCACCGGCATCGGCGAGAACATCCCCGGGACCCAGTACTGGTTCGGCACCATCCATCCCTGCTCGCCGGAGCAGTTCACCACCAGCCGGTCGCGCACCTCGCGCAGCCGGCCCGTCTGCGCCCCCAGCCGGTCGGCCAGGACGCGGGCCCCCTGCGACAGGTCCAACCCCGGCCGGCGCTCGATGATCCCCTGCAGCAGCGTCGTGACCAGCGAGGCGTTGTGCTCCGAGTCCTCCGTCACCCGGAAGCCGTCCGGCGAGAACTTCGGGCGACCGGGAAGCTGCCACGCCCCCGGCTCGACGATCCCGTCGTCCACGAGCTCCAGCAGCCAGGCGACGACGCCGCCGGCCGAGATGGTGTCGAACCCCATCAGGTCGGCGAACCCCACCGCCCGCTCCGCCGCCCGCTGGTCATAGATCCCGCACAGCGGCCCGAACGTCTGGTACGGCTCGTAGTCCTTCTTGTACGGCCCGTTCATCTTCTTGCAGACCGCCGGGCACGGCTCGCCGCAGTGCGAGAACTGCTTCTTCTCGATCGTCTCCCGGTTGAACTGCTCGAGGTAGTGCGACACCAGCTCCGCGTGCAACGCCAGCCGGCGCTCCTTGGGCCACTCCACCGACCGGTAGTTGAAGTGCAGCACCTTGTCCTTCAGCTTCGTGAAGTTCACCCCCAGCGTGCCGCCGGTCTTGAGGTCCGGGTCGTAGCGGTACTTCCGCGTCGCCTCCGCGTCCTTGATCATCATCCGCATCTTGTACCGCTGCTCGAAGTACCGGTCGGCCAGCTTGCGGTCGTCGAGGTCGCGGTCGACGTGGGACCCGCCGAACACCACGGCGAGGATGTTGTGCTCGCGCGCCATCCGGCTGCCCAGCCCGCCCCGGCCGGCCCAGCAGTCGACGTGGGTCGGGCCCTTCGAGTCGATCTTCGACGAGGCGATCGCGCCGAAGTCGGTGGCCAGCGCCGCGGGACCCACCGCCAGCACGCGCGGCGGGTTCGAGAACGTCGAGGCGTAGCGGTCCCACATCCGCCGCTCCAGCGCCTTCCACCCGGCCTCGCGGTCCTCCCCCTCGCAACGCAACCGCAACGCCCCCACCTCGACCGGCACGATCTCGATCTCGACTTCCTCCTGCCCCTCGCGGCGCAGGATCAACGCCGACGGCACCGCCGCCCGCCCGCTCAACGCCACGTAGTTCAACCCGACGTCCTCGAACGTCAACGCCGCCCCCCCCATCGTCGAGACGTAGAACCCGCCCCAACACGGCGACTCGCCCGTGAACATCAGCCGGTTCGAGCCCGGAAGCACCGAGCCCATGAACGCCCCGCCGCCGAAGCAGAACGCCCGCGAACGCCGCCACTCCCGGAAGCCGAAATCGATCGGCCCCAGCACCGATGCGTCGCGGATCCGCTCCACCCGGTAGAACCCCGTCCCCAGATCGATGTGCAATGCCTTCTGTTCGTACATGACGGCATCCTCGCAGACCTTGCCGCCCGCGAAAAGACCCTTGTGCATCCACCGGGCACCCTCCGCCCGGCGGCCGCCCGCGACGTCCGCGGAGGCGGCCCGGACGGGGTCGAGGCCGTGGTAGCATCATCGCCCGGCCCCGGCCCACGCCCCGGCGGGCCCCGGCCGAGAAGGGCGAGAATGGCCGAACTGCCCGCCACCGTCCTCCACGGGACCGCGATGTGGCTCCTGCTCGTGGCCTGGAGCGCCGCCCTGGCCGCCCTCACCGCCTGGTCCGCGCGCCGCCGCCGGACCCGGCGCGCCGCCGCCGCGCGCCGCGAACGACTGGGCGGTC
>JAAZOP010000404.1 GCA_012797735.1 Myxococcales bacterium | reverse complement strand
TGGAGGCGTTGGACCGCGCCGCCGGTCTCGCGCCGGAGTCGGCGCAGGTGCAGCTCGACCGCGGCGTGGCGCTGCGCGCGGCGGGCGAGGGGGCGCGGGCGGTGGAGGCGCTGGGGATCGCGCGGCGGCTGGCGCCCGGGGATGCGGAGGTGGCGTTCGCGCTGGCGGGGGCGCTGGCGGATGCCGGGCGGTGGCCGGAGGCCGACCAGGCGCTGGAGGAGGCGTTCGAGTTGCAGCCGGGGTTGGCGGATCGGCCGGAGTTCGAGGCGCTGCGGCAGAGGATCCTGACGCAGTTGGAGTCCGTGTCGCCGGACCGGTAGGCGGGCGCGGCGGCGTTGCGGGCGGGTCGAGGCTCGCCGGTTTCGGGCTGGCGGCGGGGTGGGGCGACCAGCCTACGGCGCGGTCCGCTCGCCGGGCGGTGGAGCGAGGCGGGGCAGGGCGCGGTGGGCGAGGAGGCCGACGAGGGCGGCGAGGGTGGGTCGGTCGAGGGTGAGCTGGAGGCGGAGGAGGGTGTCGAGGCGTTCGACCCGGGCCTCGTCGAAGATGCGGTAGACGGACCCCGCGGAGATGCCGGGTTCCTCGAGGACGACGCGGCGGAGGGAGGAGAGGACGCCGTCGAGGGTGGTCGCGAGGCGGCTGACGGCGCCGCTGCCGCGGGCGCGGACGAGGGTGACGACGTCGGCTTCCATCAGCTCGAGGCGCAGCAGGAGGGCGAGGCGGTCGGCGTCATCGATCAGCGGCAGCGAGTCGGCGCCCAGTCCGGCGAGCTGTTCGAAGTCGGCGTACAGCTTGAGGTCGCCCTGGCGGAGGCGCGGGAGCAGTTCGTCGCCGGCGGGGTCTTCGGGGAAGCGGAGCGGCTGGACGGCGAGCCGGCGCACGGCCTCGATGGTGGGGGCCAGACCGATCGCGCGGCGTTCCGGGGCGAGGCGGGCGAGGACGAGTTCGCCGGTGGCGCCGAACTGGTAGGCCTGCCCCGGGGGCGGGTCGAGTTCGGTGCCGGGCTCGGGCGCGGCGCCGAAGGCGGCGAGGCAGGCGGCGAGGGTCGGGGTGTCGAGCGGAGCGTCGGCGATGGCGACCCAGCCGTCGGCGGCGCCGCCGATCCAGGCGTAGGTGACGACGGCGGCGGAGCGGGAGAGGCGTTCGACGCACTCGGTGGTGGCGCGGGGGTCGCCGGAGACGGCGGCGAGGAAGGCGCCGGCGGCGAGCGAGAGCATGGGGTCGGCGAAGAGGGTCGGCGGATTGACCTGCACGAGGAGCTGGACGGGGGGCGGGAGCAGGGCGAGGTGTTCGTCGCCGACGGAGGGGAGGACGCGGGCGAGGATCGGGGCGGGCCGGCCGGCGTCGCCGGCGGCGGGGTCGTGCTTGCAGGCGGCGAGGGCCAGCAGGGCGCCGGCGGCGGCGAGCAGCGGCAGCGGCGCGGAGCGGAGGGGTGGTTTCATTCGCCGAGTTCCTTGCGGCAGATCTCGACGAGGTAGGGGTCGGCGGAGGCAGCGAGCTGCCGGGCGTCGCGGCAGATCGGGCTGTTCTCGCCGTGGCGGGCGCAATCGCGTTCGGCGAGCCTGCGGCACGGGTCGCGCGTGCCGCAGGCGGCGGCGCCGAGGAGGAGGGCGAGGAGGGCGAGGAAGGCGATCGTGCGCACGGCGGCAGTATAGCGTTTGTCCCGCTTGAAGTTGGAGCGGAATTGTGGAAGGCTACGGGCGATGCCCGGATCTCGGGACCGTCTCGAGCATGACGATGCGACGCAGGTCATCCAGGCCGAGCCGGTGATCGTGCCGCGTTCGCTGAAGGAGTTCCTGCTGCTGATCCACGTCGGCTCGGGGAAGGAGAACTCCGACCCGAAGGAGATCGGCCGCCGGTTCGACCTCGACAAGGATTCGATCCTGATCGGCCGGGGTCCGGACAACGACATCGTGTTGGACCTCGACACGGTCTCCCGCCGTCATGCGCGGATCGACCGCAAGGGCGGGCGGACGATGTTGACGGACCTGCAGAGCACGAACGGGACGTACATCGACGAGCGGCGGATTCCGCCCTACACGCCGCAGGAGTTGCCGCGGCCGGCGCGGATGATGATCGGCCGGGCGATCTTCAAGTACCAGGCCGGCGACGACCTCGACCTGCAGTACACCGAGGAAATCTACCAGCTCAAGATCACCGACGGTCTGACGGGGCTGCCCAACCGGCGGCGGCTGATGGAGGTGCTCCAGAGCGAGATTCCGCGGGCCCGGCGGTACCATCGCGATCTGGCGCTGGTGATGATGGACATCGACCATTTCAAGCGGATCAACGACACGCTGGGGCATCTGGCGGGCGACCACGTGCTGCGGGAGCTGGCGAACGTGGTGTCGATGCACGTCCGGCAGGGGGAGTTGTTCGCGCGGTACGGCGGGGAGGAGTTCGTGCTGGTGCTGCCCGAGACGAGCCGCGAGCAGGCGGTGCAGGTGGCGGAGCGGCTGCGGCAGCGGGTCGAGGCCTGCACGTTCCAGTTCGCGGATCGGCGGATTCCGGTCACGGTCAGCCTGGGGGTCGGCGCGTTCACGGCCGAGGAGATGGACGAGCAGGCGCTGATCGAGATGGCGGACCGCAACCTCTACCGGGCGAAGGAGTCGGGGCGCAACCGCGTCGTCGGCTGACCGTCCGGATCGGACACGACGCCCGGGTGCGGCGGCGCGGCTCGGTGGAGCCGGGCGCAGGGGAGGGGTGCGGCTACGGTTCGGCGAGGGTGTCGCGGGCGTGTTCGAGGGTGTCGCGGGCGCGTTCGAGCAGGAGGGCCACGTCGGCGGGGGTGGCGATGCGCTGGGCGTCGGACCGGAACGCGGCGGCGCCGCGGACGCCGTGGACGAGCCGCAGGAGGTGCTTGCGGAGTTCGCGGATCCCGCGGTCGGGACCGGCCCAGGCGACGTAGGCCTCGACGTAGGCGCGGAAGATCTCGAGGCGTTCGCCGGCGGTCGGTTCCTCGTCGCGGCCGTCGGCCAGCGCGCGGAAGAGCCAGGGGCGGCCGATCGTCGCGCGGCCGACCATGACGCCGGCGCAGCCGGTCTGGCGGACCATCCGTTCGGCGTCGGCGTGGCTGCGGATGTCGCCGTTGCCGATCACCGGGACCGGGGTCGCCTCGACGACGCGGGCGAGCAGCGACCAGTCGGCGCGGCCGCCGAACATCTGGGCGCGGGTGCGCGGGTGGAGGGTGACCCAGGCGGCGCCGGCATCGGCGACGGCGCGGGCGGTCTCGACGGCGTTGACGGACGACTCGTCCCATCCGGCGCGGATCTTGGCGGTGACGGGCACGCGGACGGCGGCGACGACCGCGGCGACGGCGCGCGCGGCGGCGGCGGGGTCGCGGCCGAGGGCTGCGCCGGAGCCGGAGCCGACGACCTTGCGGGCGGGGCAGCCGAGGTTGATGTCGATCGCGTCGGCGCCGAAATCGACCGCCGCGCGCGCTCCCTCGGCGAGGATCTCGGGAGCGTTGCCGAAGATCTGCACGTGGAGCACTCGTTCGCCAGCGGCGCGTTCGAACGGCCTCTTCCTGCGCCAGGCGCGGCGCACGGTGAGCTGTTTGGCGGCGACCATCTCGGTGGTGGCCAGGCCGCAGCGTTGGCCGAGGCAGGCACTGCGGAAGGGCGGCACGGAGATGGCGGCCATCGGCGCCAGCAGGGTGGCGGGGGAGATCTCGAAGGGGCCGAGCCGCACCGAGGTGTCCGCGAATCGCACGGGCGGATCGTGCGGATCGAAGGGGGGAAGTCAAGCGCGGCGCC
>JAAZOP010000403.1 GCA_012797735.1 Myxococcales bacterium | reverse complement strand
GTCGCGCTGTGGGCCGTGCTGGCCGCCGCCGCCCTGGGGCTGGCCTTCGGCGCCGGCGGCGCCGCGGCGTTCCTCCTGCCGCCGGTGTGGCTGTTGTCGAGCGTGCTGCACGATGCGGCGGCGGCGGCGCTGGTGGGCGCCCCGGCGGTGCGCGCGGGCCTGGCGGGCTGGGCGAAGACGTTGCGGCGGAGACCGATCGCGATGCTCGGCGCGGGCCTGCTGCTGCGGCTGGCGGCCCACGTACCGCTGGCGGTCCTGGGTGTGCTGGTCGCCGCCGGTCCGGCCGGCACGCCGCTGCGCCCGCTGCTGCTGCTCGGCCTGCCGCTGGCCACGCTGTTCGTGCGGGCCGTCTGGTGGGCGCTGGCGACCGAGCTGGTCTTCCGCGCCGCCGGCGCTCCGCCGGCGGGGTTTTCCGGGGAAATCCGGCCGGCCGAGCTTGACAAACCCTCCGCCGTCGGGTAGGTGTGCCGCCCCGTGACGGAGGTGTGCGTGGACCAGGAACCCGTTGAGGAGCACGACAGCGACGCCGACGCCGAGGGCGATTTCGAGGCGATGGACGTTGCGGAGCAGGACCGGCCGCGGGACCGCGAGCGCGAGCGTCGCGGTTCGCGGGACCGTTCGGTGTACTTCCGCCCCGTCGAGGTCGAGGTGAAGGACAACCTCGAGAAGGCGATGCGGGCGCTGAAGAACCGCATGAGCAAGGAAGGCGTGCTGCAGGAACTGAAGCGCCGCCGGTTCTACGAGAAGCCGTCCGTGCGCCGGAAGCGCAAGGAGCGCGAGGCCCTCAAGCGCCTCCGCCGTGCCGCCCGCCGCGCGCAGAGCAAGTAGACAGCTTCGAGCGTTTCCTGCGACGACCGGGGTCTCCGGGAGGGGCGCCTGCGTCCGCCCGCGGTGCGCCGGGCCGGCCACGGCGCGGTCTTCACGGCGGCGGGCAGGCGGCGCGGCCGGCCTGGACGTCCTGCCGCAATCCGCGCAGCGTTCCGGCCGTCGGTTCGACCGTCGCCAGCGGGCCGAGGACCCGCTCCAGGTCGCCGGCGGCCCGTTCGATCCAGGCGGCCCAGGCTCGGCAGCCGTCGCCGGGTCCGCCGGCGAGGAAGGCGAGCCGGGTCGCGGCGGCGGACGCGGCCGCGGCGGCGACGACGGAGCCGTCCTCCCAGGCGAGCGAGCGCGCCAGTTCGAGCATCGCGTCGCCCACGCGCCGCAGCTCACCCGCATCGATCGTGCCGGGGCGCAGCCGGTCGAGGCTGGTGTGGTAGGTCGGGTCGGGGAACTTCCAGACCAGGGCGCTCGGCACGCCGTACGACAGGAACGGAACGTGGTCCGAGCCGCCCTCGAACGGGTGGGAGGTCCAGTCGCCGCCGGCGGCACGCAGGAGCGCGACGAGCGCGTCGGGGAGGAAGGACGCGGGGGCGTCGGACCAGTCGCCGCCGGCGGTCGGGGTGGAGCCGAGCCATCCGGAGCCGGGACCGACGCCGGCGGGCCAGCGCAGCGACGGGTCGGGAGCGCGTTCCACGAGGGCGCGGGTTGCGTCGGCGGCGCCGGCGGGTCCTGGCGGCCGGCCGACCTGGTCGAGGGCGACGGCCCAGCCGAGACTCCGGCCCAGGCGCCGGCCGGCCTCGTCGGCGTGGTCGAGTTCGGGGCCGAAGAGGAAGTGCAGCGAACGGTTGGGGGGCGGGGTTTCGACGCGGTGGAGCGCGGCGGCGATCCCCTGCGCGAGGCCGGCGGCGACGGCGACGCCCGAGGCGTTGTCCTCGGCGCCGGGTTCGTCGAGGTGGGCGGCGAAGGCGAGGCCGGGGAGGTGGCCGCCCCGGATCTCGGCGTGGAGCATCTGGACGGGCCCGCGGTCGAGGCGGACGGCGGCGGCGAGCCGCAGGACGACGGGAGCGCCCTTGTCGAGCCGTTCGCGCAGGCGCCTCTCGGCCCGTCGCGAGAGGCGCACCGCGGGGGGGTCGTCTTCCCGCGCCGGCACGGCGGCGAACGGAATCGCGTCGTCGCGGGCGACCGGGCCTTCCCAGCGGGCGTCGGGGCGGAACAGGATGAACGCCGGGTGGTCCCGCGCCAGGCGGGCGTACGATTCCTCGGGGACCCCGCGGGCCAACAGCGCCCGGCCCTTCGGATCGCCCTCCCCTTCCTCGACGAGTTCCGCCTCCAGCGGCTGCTCGGTGCCGGGCGAGCCGATCAGCAGCATCGTCCGGTCGCGGTCGGCGCCGGAGACGAACGAGAGCAGCGGCTCGGGCTCGGGGGCGACGATCTCGAGGGTGGCGGCGAGCGGTTCCCAGGTCGCGGCGGACTCGTGGAGGGTCCAGCGCTCGAGGCGCAGGGCGGGGTCGTCGCCGAACCCGGCATCGCGCAGTCGCGCTTCGAGCTCGTCGAGCGCTTCGCGGTAGGGGGCGTTGCCGGGCTCGCGGAAGCGCTGTTCGAGGAAGGCGACGAGCGAGAGGGCGAGGTCGGAGTCGAAGGCGTCCGGGAACCAACCCGCGGCGGCGCCGGCGGGGCGAGCCGCGACGGTCCCGGGCGGTGGGTTATGGTCCGGCGGGGCGGGACAGGCGGCGGCGCACAGGGCGGCGGCGAGGAGGAGGAGGAGGGACGGAAGCCGGCGGCGCCGGGATGCGGCGCTCCGGCGTCCGGGATCGGTCGTGGACAAGGGGGGACTAGGATTCCTCGTCGACGACGAGGTTCCGGCCGCCGCGTTTGGCCTGGTACAGGCAGTCGTCGGCGCGGAGGAGGAGCGCTTCTGGTTCGGGGTCGCCTTCTTCGGAGCAGGCGACGCCGAAGCTCGAGGTGACGAGGATCGGGCGGTTCTTGTGTTCGAAGACGGCGTTCTCCAGCCCCTTGCGGAGGCGTTCGGCGACGCGGCGCGCGGCCTGCAGGTCGGCCTCGGGCAGCACGATCGCGAACGAGTCGCCGCCGTAGCGTCCGATCACGTCGCTGGCGCGGGCGGTCTTGCGGAACGACTGGGCGACGAGCCGGAGGATCCGGTCGCCGACCTCCGTGCCGTAGCCGTCGTTGATCGCCTTGAACTGGTCGATGTCGGCCATGATCACCGACAGCGACCGGCCGTAGCGGCGGGAGCGCTGCCACTCGCGGCGGAAGGCGTCGAGGAAGGCGCGGCGGTTGACGGCACCGCTGACGGGGTCGGCGGACGCCACGAGGTCGACCTGCGCGCGCAGCTCGGCCACCTCGACGCGCAGGCGCTGGACCTCGCTGCGCAGGCGTTCGTTGAGCGAATCGAGTTCGGCGCGGCGGGACTCGGCTTCCAGCAGGGCGCGCCGGAGTCCTTCCAGGTCGTCCGGCATCACGCTGGAGGCTGGGGTCGCCGCCGGCTCGGGCGCGGGCTGGCTTCCGCCGTTCCCGTTGCCCCCGGCGCTCGGCTTGGTTTCCGCGGACTTGGCTTTCTTCGGCTCGCCGACCGGCTTGAGGGTCTTCCGTCTTGCCACGTTGGTCGCCTCCGATGCCTCGAGGCTATCACAGGTCCGGGTCCGCAGGGTATCCCCCCTCGAGTTCCTCGGGGATCCCGGGGTCTTCCGGCCAGGCCGGCGGCTCGTCTTCCGGCCAGTCGGGCGTCGCATCGAGCGCGGGAGGGGCGCCGCCGTAGCGCGGCGGGGGGAGCGGCTCGCCGGGATGCCAGAAGTCGAGCCGGTCGTGGATCGCGGCCTGGTATTCGTCCTCGTCCAGTTCGCCGCGGCTCCGCATCAGGCCGAGGAGCCGGTCGAGGCGGGCGCGCCAGGGCGCCGGCACGGCGTCGCGTTCGTACATCCGGTAGCGCGAGATCGGGTCGGGGAGCACCTTGGCGAGGTAGATCGCCTCGAGGGGAGAGAGGTCGGCGGCGGTGCGACCGAAGAAGTGGCGGGCGGCCGGGCCGATGCCGTAGATCCCCGGGCCGTACTCGATGACGTTGAGGTACAGTTCGAGGATCTGGTTCTTGGTCAGCGCCTGGTTCATCCACCAGGTCAGCACGAGTTCCTGGAGCTTGCGGGCGACGGTCTTCTCGCGGTCGAGGAACACGTTCTTGACGACCTGCATGTCGATCGTCGAGCCGCCGTAGACGAAGCGGCCGGCGCGGAGGTCGCGGACGATCGCGGTGCGGAGGTCCTGGATCGAGACGCCGGAGTGCCGGAAGAAGCGGGCGTCCTCGGTGGTGATGACGGCCGCGACCATGTAGCGCGAGATCTCGGAGAGGGGGACCCAGTCGGGCGAGCCGGGGCCGGTGACGACGGTTTCGGTGCGGCCGTCGGGCAGCACGATCTCGTGGCGGAAGGTTCCGCGCAGCCGGTCCATCTCGATCGAGCCGTCGGCGGCGGTCACGCGGCAGCGGCTGGTGGCCTGCAGATCGAACACGGTGTCGGACAGGTCGGCGAAATCGATGTCGAAGCCGACGTGGAAGTCGGCGCTGCCGGCGAACTGCAGCCCCGGCAGGTCGGCGCGCAACGGCAGAGGAAGCGCCTCCAGCAGGTCCTGGCAGCGGGTGCGGGAGCCGGCGAGGGCGACGCGGAAGGCGGGTGGATCCCGCAGCGCCGCGACGACGCTCAGCGCCATCTCGACGGCGCCGACGCGCGCGCGGCCCTGTTCGAGCGTCGCCTGGCGGCCGGGCAGGTCGAGGGTGAACGTTCCGGAGACGTCGAAGGCGATCCCGGACACCGGCTCGCGCGCCACCTTCGGCGAATCGACCGTCACCCCGCGCACGCCGACCTCGCCCGCGGCGACCCACCGTCCGTCGCCGTCGCCCGGGTGCACGTCGAGCGCGAGTTCGACGCCGGGTGGTCCGAACAGGATCAGCGGAAGCTGCGCCCGCTCGACGCGGAACCCGTCGGCCAGGATGCGCCCGCGGATCGACGCCTCGCGCGACGACCAGTGGACCCAGGTGCCGGGGTCGAAGGCGCCGGCCAGTTCCACCGGCGCGGCGGGCAGTCCGGGGCCGGCGGGCTGTTGGACGCCGCGGACGCGGAAGCTCCCGTCGAACCCCACGCGTCCCTCTCCTTCGCGCCGGAAGGTCAGGTCGGCCCGCAGTTCCGGCTCGAGCGCCAGCAGCGGCGGGTCGGCCAGCAGCCGCACCGGGGCGGCGAAGCGTCCGGAGGCGACGGCGGAGATGCGGGTGCCGTCCAGGCCGAGGGCCAGGCGGGTGTCGGGTTCCAGCTGGAGGGTCGCGTCCGACAGCACGGCCGATCCGTCCGGTCCCTCGTAGCGGACGGCGGCCAGGTCCACCCTGCCGGCCACGCCGCAGCGGCCGCCGGCGAGCGGTCCGACGCGCAGTTCGAACGGAGCCCGTTCGGGGCCGGCGACGAGGCGTCGTCCGGCGGCGGCGAGTTCGACCTGCGGCACCGGGAACTCGCCTGCGACGCGCAGCGAGTCCTCGCCGGGGCGATGGGCCAGTTCGAGGCGGGCGGTGCCTTCGCGGACGGGCGGGAGGCGGCGTCCCGGCCAGAGGCGGCGGGCGAGCGCGTCGAGTTCCGCGGCGAAGATCTCGACCTCGCCCGACGTGCCGGCCGCCGTCCGTTCGACCCAGGCGGTCCAGCCGCCGGCCGCGGCGCCGCCGTTCCCGGCGGCGTCGAGGCGGACGCGGTCGCCGCAGCGTTCGAGCACCAGGCGGCCTTCGATCGCGCGATCGGCGAGCGGTTCGGGGCCGAGGCGCGGTTCGCGGAGTTCGACGCCGGCCCGGTCGAAGCGGATGGTGCCGTGTACGGGCCAGCGGCAGTCCGGCGTGGGGCCGGCGGCGGGCGCGCTCCGGGGGGCCTGCGCATCGGTGGATGCGGCGGACCAGGCGCGGCGGGTCGCGCGCAGCACGCGCAGCAGGTCGCGGCCCGCGCGGTAGGCCGGCGCGTCTTCGAACGGCTCGCCCGGCGCGCGTTCCCAGCGCAGCGCGACGCCGGTCACCTGCGCGTCCTCGATCGCGACCTCGCCGTCCAGCAGCGCGAGGGCCGCGGAGGCGGACGACGCGCGCAGCACCTCGTCCGGCCCGACCGCCAGTCGGACCTCGCCGGCGGCGATGCGGAGCCGGCGGCCGGCGCCGTAGTCCAGCCGGGGGACGTCGGCGACGAGCGTCAGTTCCTGATCGTAGGCGATCACGAGCGACAGCCCGCGCACCGCCACCTCGGGGCCCGGGCCGCCGCCGCCGCCGCCGAGGCGTGCGGAGCCGCGGAGGATTCGGCGCGCCAGGCCCACGACCTCGGCCCACGCCTCGTCGCCGCCCGCGCGGATCTCGACGCGCGGGCGTCGCAGTTCGAGGCGCCGGATGCCGATCCGCCCGCGCAGCAGCGCCCACAGGTCGACCTCGGCCTCGACGGCCTCGAGCGTGCCGAGCGGCAGGCCGGTCTCGCGCGAGGCGACGCGGACGTCGCGGAGTTCCACCGAGCCGGCGCCGGCATCGATCTCGGCGGCTTCGAGCGACACGCCGAAGCGTTGTTCGAGGCGCTGGAGGACGTAGGCCCGCACGAAGAACGGCAGGGCGATCCAGGCGGCGAGCGCGAGGAGGAGGAGGGAGCCGAGGACGAGCGAGAGGCCGAGGACGAGGCGCCGGTGACGACGCACCCATCCGCCGGCCGCCGGACGGCCCGTCCCCGCCACGCTCAGAGCTCCACGATGCGGAACGTGCCGCGCGCCAGCGGGACGCCGGCGGCGTCGCGCACGACGACGCGGTACGTGCCGGCGGGCCTCCAGGTCGAGGCGCGGGCCCAGGTGCGGTAGCGCGGCCCCGGACCGACCTCGAGCGTGACGGGCGGGGGTGCGGAGCCGGGCCGGTCGACCGACTCGAAGCTCACCGTCACCGTCTGCGGCCGGTCACCGGCGTTGGACGCGTCGAGGTAGACCCAGACCTGTCCGTCGCGTTCGCGCGGGAAGCTGTTCGCCGGTTCCACGGGTTCCCGGTCGCGCACGTCCTTGCAGATCACGAAGCGGTTCAGCGTCACCGCCCCGCCCGCCAGGATCTCCGGGCCGGTGGACGGCTCGGGGGCGGGCGGCGGGGCGTTGGGCGGTGCCCGGTCCATCCCGGGCACCTCGAGCAGCCCGACGGGGGTGTCGCCCTGCGGGACGTTGGGCTCGGGGG
>JAAZOP010000402.1 GCA_012797735.1 Myxococcales bacterium | reverse complement strand
GCCGTCCAGACGGTTGCCGTCGTCGCACTCCTCGCCCGGGTCGATCACCCCGTTGCCGCATGGCGGTGGCGGCAGCAACACCGCTCCGTCCACCGGAACGTCCCCCGAACCATCCGGCCAGCCGCCGTCGGGCGTCAGATCGATGTACGTCTCGTTGCAGGCGATCGATCCCGCCAGCAGCACCACGATCGCCGGCAACCTCCCCCGAATCGTCGTCATCCCCTTCATCGCCTCCACCTCTCCGGACCTTCTCCCTCGAAGTCCGCCGCGCGCAACCTCTCCCCTCGCCTAATTAGTAGAGCCGAGGGGGGGCGATGTCGTCGCATTTTCTTTCCGGCGACCGATCCGAACATTGTGCCCCGGACCACGACATGACATCATCCGCCGCGCGATGAGGCCGCTTTCCCTGCCCCGCGCCGTCCCGTTTCCCCTCGTCGCGACGCTGCTTTGCACCACCGCCGGCGGATCGGCGGACACCACCCCGACCCCGGTTGCCGTCCTGGTGCGAACTTGCCCCACACTGGAGCCTGCATTTTTCACTTCTGCTTTGGAAGCGCGCGCTCCGGGAGCGACCGTCGTCACCACGAACGAACCGGCGGCCGACTCCACGGTGTGGCTCGCAGAACTCTGCCTGGCCGGGACCGACTTGACCTCCACCCTCACCAACACCGCCACCGGCGCCTCGGACACACGCCACGTCCCCGTCCCGTCGGACCTCGACACGGAAGGTGCGACCAGGCTTGCGGCCACCATCCTCGCCGCCCAACTCCGCGCCGCCTTCGACCTCGATGCCGCCCGCAACGCCGAGACCGAGAATCCCGGCAACAGCACCGGTGCTACCACCGGCTCCCCTCCCGCCGCCGGCGAGGAGGAACCGTTCCCCCTCGATCTTCTGGCCGGAATGTCGTTCGAGAGCGCCGGCGGCCTGAGCGGCGAGACCGGTCGCCCCTCCGTCGGCCTCGGAGCCGCCTTGCGCCTCGGAGTGACCCTCGACCACGTCGGTCACCTCGAAGTACGCGCCGGCTCCCTCGGCTTCCTCGGCCCCTCCGACACCCCCGCCTCCGTCGCCACCGTGCCGCTCGAAGTCACAGGCGGTGCCTGCTTCGACCTGGGCCCCTTCGCGCTGGGCGCCCTCGCCTCCCTCGTCGCGGAGCACTGGTCCCCCTCCGGCCAGGTTTCCGAGGCGGGCTGGAGAGTCGGCGTGGGAGCGTCGGGCCGATTTTTGTGGTCGATAACTCGTCAGTTCGAACTCCACCTCGACGGCGGGGTCCAGTTCTTCCCCGAGGCATATGTTTTCGGCTATGGAGCCGGCGAAGATCGCGTAATCGTTGCATCGCTGGCCAACTGGCGCTGGCGGGCGGCTCTCGGACTCGCCTTCCGCCTCCAGCTTTTTTGAGGAAAATGCGACGACATTTGCCTCGAGCCCTCTACTAATTAGATGTGAACGGCGAAGTGCGCCCGGACGACGGGAAGATCCCGCGTGACCTCGTGACCGCCGCCCAGGCCGGCGACCCGAAGGCCCTGCGGACCCTCTACGACCGCGTGCAACCGTTGGTGGCCTGCATCGTCGGAGCCCTCTTTGGCAACGCCCCGGATGCACAGGACCTCTGCGCCGACGCCTGCGCCGAAGTGCTCCTCAACGTCGGCCGCTTCCGTGGCGAGGGGCGTTTCGCCGCCTGGGTCTACGCCGTCGCCGCCCGCCGCATCGGCCTGTGGCATCAGCGACGCCGACTCCAGCGCATGCTGCACCAGCAGCGCCCGCTGTGGCAGCCCGACCCGTCCACCCCCACGCCCGACGAAATCCTCGTCCGGGAAGAATTCCGCCGTTTCGTCTCCCGGGAAATCCTCCGGCTCCCCAAGCGCATGTACCTCGCCATCACCCTCGTCGACCTCGCCGGCATGTCGCCCGCCGAGGCCGCTGCCATCGTCGGCGGGAATGCTCGCTCGATCAGCAACGCCTCCTACCGCGCCAAGGTCAGGATCCAGGAACGCCTGATCGCCGCCGGCCTGATCGACCCCGAAGTCTGCACCGTGGCGCCGATCCTCGGCGGAACGGGCGACGCACCCGCCACCCGGCCCCCCGTCCCTGACGAGCCGGCCGCATCGAAAGGGGTGGAACATGACGCACGAGACTAGCCAGGTCGAACAGGTGCTCGGCGCGATGCGCCGCCAGGGCCGCTCGGCGAAGAGGAAGCCACCCGCCGAGTTCGAAGTCATCGAGGCGCTCATGCGGCTCAAGCGGCGCCGCGCGCGGGTGCGGCGTGGACTCCTCGCCGGCGTCTCCGTCCTCGCCGCCGCCGCGCTCGGCGCCGTCCTCGTCCGCGCCGGGTCCGCCGGCCCCGGCGCCGCACCGCC
Organism: Myxococcales bacterium; assembly: GCA_012797735.1. GTDB lineage: Bacteria > Myxococcota_A > Polyangia > DRWM01 > JAAZOP01 > JAAZOP01. The sequence goes on along the minus strand of JAAZOP010000402.1, from coordinate 1 downwards.
G
>JAAZOP010000401.1 GCA_012797735.1 Myxococcales bacterium | reverse complement strand
ATCGCCGCAGTGGCGCGGGTCGTGCAGCAGGTCCACGCAGGATCGGGAACAGTCCGTCGTCCCCGCGGGACAGGCGAACCGGCACGCGAACTCGCCGCACACCTCGTCCTCCGCGCAGGTCGTTCCGCAGGCGCCGCAGTTGTCCGGGTCGACGCGGATGTCCACGCAACGGTCGACGCACCACGATAGCCCTGCCGGGCAAAGCGGCCCGGTCTCGCCGTCGTCGGCATCGGCGTCGGCGTCGGCGTCCCCGTCCGCGTCCCCGTCCGCCGCGCCGGTGCAGGTGCAGAGGTCCGCCGTGCAGGCGCCGCCGGCGTAGCCGAGCGTCCGACAGGAGTCGTTGCAGGCCGTCGCCGTGCACGGCACGCCCCCTCCGTCCGGCACCTCGCCGCAGAACGGCCCGAGACACGCGTTCTCGTCCACCGTCCGGCCGCCGCACCCGACCAAGCCCGCGATCATGGCCGCGATGGCCAGCGTACGCATCGTCTCTCTCCCTCGCACCGACTATGGCATGCGCGAGGTCGGTCGGCAACGCGGGTCCGGGCACGGCCGCGACCCCGCTCCGTCGGCCGGGTCGGAGCCCGGGGAATCCGACGCCGGTTCGGTTCCCACGGAGACCTCGGGCGCGGCCGGCGCCCGGCGACGACCGCGGCGCGCCATCCGGAGCTTGAGCCGTGCGGCCTGGCGTGGCCCGAGCACCAGGAGCAGGAACCCGAGGGCCAGGTAGCCGAGCACGTGCAGCAGCACGATGACGGAGACGGCCAGCGAGACCGCCCCGAGCCTCGGGAGCACCAGGACGGCCGCAATCACCACGCCGACGAAGACGGCGGCCAGCACGACCGCCAGCCCACGGCGGCCCGCGGGGCTCACGGAGCGCGCTCCGCCGGGCGCTCGAAAAGGGCGGAGCGAGGCCGCCCGGCGCGCGGCGGGTCGAGCTCGACGAGGCCCGCCTTGCGCGCTCGTTCCACCGTCCTGGCGAAGGCCGCGGCCGGCACGTGCCAGCGCGGCTCGATCACGAGCAGCCGGGCGGCGGGGCGCAACAGGTCGTGCAGGCGGCGCAGGAAGGCGGCGCCGTCGGGTACCTCGTGCACCATGTGGATCGCCGCGGCGAAGTCGATCCGGCCGACGTACGGCTCCAGGCGCGGATCGTCGAGGGTGCCGCAGATCGGGACCAGGCGATCGTCGAGACCGGCCTGCTTCGCCCGTTGCAGGAGGCCGTCGATCATCGTTGCCTGCAGATCGACGCACACCACGCGTCCGGTCGGGCCGACCATGCGGGCCAAGGGCAGGGAGAAGAAGCCCATCGCGCAGCCGGGCTCGAGCACCGTCATGCCGGGGCGGACGTGGGGGCCGAGCCGCCGGCGGGGGTCGGTGAACAGGCGGCGCAGGGGGCTGACGAGGAGCCGTCCGATCCAGGGAGGGCAGACGTACGGCCGGCCGGCCGGGTAGGGTGCCGTGCCGGGAGCCGCTTCGTCCGACGGTCCGGAGGAGGGTGGTTGACGATGCGAGTCATTGCTCATCACCATGAGCCGGTGAATACGAGTTCTTGCTCGGGTTGCCAACTCGCCTTCGGCGGGGCCGTGCGGAAGGACGCGCTGCTGGCGGCGCTGCTCGAGCGGCACGCGGCGGATGTCGAGGCGGTGGTGGCGCGGTCGTTCGTGCAGCTGACCGACCCGGCGGTGCCGCTGGAGCGCGGCCTGCGCGGGCTGATCGAGGGGCTGGGGGCGGTGCACGACGCCGACCCGAAGCTGACACGGGCGGTCTCCGCCCAGGCGCCGCCCGTGCCGCGGCTGGACGTCGCCGCGCGCAAGCACGAGGAGCTGTGGGTGGAGCGGGTCGAGGCGTTGTTGCGGGGGCGGCCCGACGTGCGGCCCGGCGACCGCGGCGTGATGGCGCGCGTGCTGCTGGAGGTGACGGAGGCCTTCCCTCGCTCACGAGCAGGGATCGGGTCGTGCTACGGGGGCGAGGACGCCGTTGATCGCGCCGCGCTCGTCGAGCGCGTTCCACAGCTCGGGCTGCTCAGCGCTGTCGTACGTCCAGAACAGCCAGCCGCGGAAGCCGAAACTGCAGCTCTCGATCTGATGGTCCCGCATCCGGAACGCGGCGCCGACCACCGACGGAAACTGGCTCTTGAACGCGCCGAACTCGCCCATCACGATCGGACGCGGGAACGCGAGGGTGGACCACTCCAGGCTTGCGAGGTCGTCCGCCAGTGCGTACTCCGCCATCGGGTAGGTGTGCACGTCGAGAAACGACAGCCGCGACCAGTGCGTCAGCGCGTAGGCCCGCACCGGGTAGCGGCAGCCCCAGTCGATGTCCGGGTCGCAGGCCGGGTAGGACTGCCCCGCGTCGCACCGCCGGCAGGCGCCCTGGAGACCGTCGGGGCCCGGCTTCCCGACCGCGCGATAGGTATACAGCCCGACCGTCACCAGACAGCCGGCGTCGTGCGCGCGGGCCTCGTCCGACAGGATGGTCGCCCACCGCACCGCGTTGGAATCTGCCGCCTGCTGCCGGTCGGCCGCCACGGCCATGTCGTACGTGCGGCCGTCCGCCGTCGTGACCATGCCGGAGCGCAAGGCGAACGGGTTCGCCGAGGTCTCGTACGCCGCCTCGTTCTCCAACTCGTAGGCGAGGATCGTCGTTCGGAGATCCGGCCCGACCCGCGCGATCAGGCCGTCGATGAAGTCGGCCACGTAGCGCCGCTTGGCCTCGATGTGACCGGGATGCATGTACCTCGCATTCCAACCCTGGAGGTTCGGATCGGAACCCTCGTCACGGACCGCGTTGTAGTCGTCGTTGTAGGGGATGTCATGCAGGACCGGCACCACGTAGACGTGATGCCGCGCGGCCCGTTGGACGAAGTCGGCCACCGCGTCCAAATAGGCGCCGTCCAGGCCCCTCGTGCTCCGCGGCCCGCCGATCCCCTCGCTGCAGAACCACTGCCCCGGCTCGATGAACACGCGCACGGCGTTGTAGCCGTCGCGCTCCATGGCCGCGAGCGCCGATTCCACGGCGACCGCATCGTAGGTGGCCGGACGAAACGTCGTGTGGATGCAGTCGGTCCCCGCCCCGCCGATGCGGACGTAGTTGTTGCCGCGCGGGATGAAGTCGGCCCCCGTGTCCGCGCGCCGGAAACCGCCGGGAACCCCCTCGGTGACCTCGATCCGCGGCAGCGGTGCGACGTCGGGGATGCACGAGCCCGCAAGGCAGGTCCCCGAACCGTACGCAAAGCGACAGGACCTCGCCGCCGCAGCCCCGTCCGTGGTCCCGTCGCAATCGTCGTCCAGACCGTTGCACGTCTCTTCCACGGGCACGCAGGCGTCGTCGACCGCGTCCCCGTCGCCGCCCTCGCCGATCACCTCGGAAACCTCGTCCGGAATCCCTTCGCCGTTCTCCCCGAAGATCGCGTCGTCGCGGCCACCGTCGACCTCTGCCGAACTCCCCTCGTCCGCGGTCTCGGGGACGGCGTCGGCGTCGAGCGCCGTCGCCCCGACCCCATCGGTGCACGATCCGGCCAACAGCGCGAGCGCAATGAGAGCGATACGGTACGGCATCGAGACGATCATGGTCTGCCAATATGTCTCCAGGGTGGAGGGGCGTCAATGAAGAAGGATCTCGCAGCTCCGCGGGACGATCGGGCGGGCCCATGCAGGTCGGGCGGCGGTCGGGTTGGGTCCTCGGTCTGGCGGCGCGTCTGCCGGAATCCGCCCACGAGCTTCCTTCCGCCGAAGGAGGAGGCGCGCGGCGGCGTGGCGCCGTCGTCCGTCCCCGTCCGCACGGCCCGCCACCGCTCGTACAGTCGCTGGAGCACCGCGGTGTCGTCCAGCGCATCGGTCTGTTGGATCAGGCGCGCTCCAGCGCGCGGCGCAGGGCCGCGGCGTCGGGCACGACGGCCCAGAACGGGGCGGCCAGCGCCGCCGCCCGCTCGGCGGGATCCCAAGGGGCCAGAGCGCGGAGGAGCTTCGCCCGGGCGCGACGGTCGGGCAGGGCCCGGAGCACGCCGCCGAGCGCACGGATCGGCACCACGGCGCGCGCGTTGGCCAGCAGCCAGTCGATGTCCACGCGGGCCAGGGCATCGAGGATCCAGAAGCCGCGCTCCTCCCCGGCCGCCTCGCGGAGCAGCGCAATGGCCTCGGTCTCGCCCGGCCGAGCAGGCCGTGCGGACGCTGAACGAGTTGCTGCGTCCGGTGGGCTGAGCCCGGACCTGGCACGCCTGTCCGTCGCCGAAACCACCTCCGGGACCGGGAGGGGTACGAACGGTGACCCGGTCCCAATCGCAACGGTCCGTGGGAAGGTGAGCCACGACGGGCGCGCTTCCGGTCGACGACGAAGTCCGTGGAGGCAGCGCGATCCCCTGCGCTCCGAGATGTCGAAGCCGAACGGACGGAGTTCTCCGTGAATCCTCGGGGACGACCCAACCGTTCTCGATGGCGACCGGCAGGCGCCCGGTGCGTCCGCCACGGCGCAACAGCCAGTTCCCGTGCGGGCACCCACGGGCGTGTCGAGCGCGGACATCGGCAATGGAGGGTGCAATCAGTCCGCTGGCGAATGGTCCTCCCGGCGAGGGGCCGGGGACTGGGGGCTGGGGGGTGGCGAGGAAGACGGGCCCCGGCGCTCCGCCACGATCTGCAGCAGCGCGGTGACGGACACGCCGGCCAGCGACCCCAGGTGGATCCAGGTCGTCGCGTAGGTCTCGACGCGGCCGAAGAGGTGCGCGACGGGACCGGCGAGGAAGTCCCAACCCAGGGCCGCGCCGGCGATGACCATCACGGCGATGGCACCGATGCGGCGGCCGCGCGCCGGCCGCGGCAGGAAGGTCGCGGCCTGGGCGGCCAACGTGGCCAGCACGGCCACGACACCGATGGCTCCGGCGTGGTCGAGGCCGCTGCACTCCTTGGGCGCGGAGATGGTGACGTCCGGATGGCAGTCCGGCGCGAAGCACAGCGCCCCGAACGGGTTGACGTCGATCGCCACGTGCCATGGCAGGAAGAACGTGCCGACGGCGACGAGGGCGAGCGCCACGCCGGCCAGGCGGATCCCGCGCCGGGCAGGCCGCGAGCCGGACGCTGCGGCGCGGGCCACGGCAGGCGGGGGAGGGACGACCATGGGGGAAAAGGATCGCACAGGCGTCCGATGAAGTCGATGCGGATGGACATGCCCGATGCCGATGCCGATGCTTGGCCGTCAAGAAGGCGTTGAGGGGGCACTGGCCGTCCGCGACCGTTCTCCAGCGACTGCCTGGCTGTCGAACTGCGTGCGATGCACGAGGGCATGATGACTGCCGTACCCGGGGCGGCCTGGGAACCCTGCGCGCGCATCACCGCGGCCGACTTGGCCCGTGCCCTGACGGCGCTGGCTGCGGGGGTCTCCCTTGCCGCGTTCCGCAAGCATCGATTTCCGAAGCGCGCTCCGCGCCTCGCGCGCCTGCGGTTTCGAAACAGACGCCATGTACCAACCGCTCGACTCCCCGCTGCTCAAGAACGTCGGGTCAGGCGCGCACCCTGAAATGGCTGCGCATCGATCCGGGCCGACGGATCCCGTGTGATGCGGACATTCGTCGGGAGGCAAACATGCCGAGAGTCGCCTGTGTGGTTCTTCCCGTCGTCCTGCTGTGCAGCGCCGGACCGGCCACCGCGCAGGAATGCCGGCCCGCCGGCCTGCTCGGCTGCGGGATCCTCGACGGGACGGTCGAGGGACGCAACGACGCGGCGGGAAGCACCGACGTGCTGGACGGCTACGGCGCCTGTCCTGGGAGTTGCGGCACGTGGGACGAGTCCGGTCCGGAATACGCGTACTCCTTCGTCGCGCCGGAGGCAGGCGACTACACGGTGGTGGTCGCCGGCCCGGATCCCGGGGTCGACCTCGACGTCTTCGTCGTCGAGCACACCGGCGGCGTCTGCGATGCGGCCGCCTGCGTGGCCTGCGGGGGCGACTCCGCGCCTGCGAGGGGATCGTCGCGGTGGACTTCCCCTGCCGGAACCAGTCGTTCTGCGAGAGCCCAGCGGTCCTGCGGGGCTGCCACTCCCTGGAGTGTTGGGAGGTCGTGGGCCACCACTGCTACATGGGCGGGCAGTGCGGCGGGCCGTCGACCACCGACGAATGTCCGGCGGGCACGGTCTGTTTCGAGTTCCGGCGGGGCGAGTCGTACGGGGTCCGGGGGCAGTGCCTACCGGATCCGGACGCGGGGGACGCCGGGGACGTCGACGACGACGGCTGGACGCGCTTCGAGCCGGGCGCCGACGTCATCGGGTGCTGGTGACGCCAAGCTTGGTGCGGGCTCGGCCGCCGGGCGGCACCCACGGTGACGGCAGCGTCCCCACGGGTCCCGACCATCCATCCAGCCGGCTCGAGCGCGGCGATCAACGCCCCGAGCGCCGCGCGCGCGGCGACGACGGCACGGCCGCCCGGGGCAGCGCTCCGCCGCGGGGGCGTCATCCCGGCGCTGCGCGCCATCTGGAGCAGGGTTCAGAATGAGGCGCCCAGCGCGCCGAGGGCGGTGGCGAGCCCCTCGCAGGAGGCCCGACCGTGAACCGACTCGACCTCGACACGTCCTCGCCGATCGGGTATCAAGTTCCCTGCTTGGCGGCACCAGATCGCCAAGCCCGAAACCGTCCACGAAACCGGATCAACTCCAGTCAGGATGGGCGAGGCACGAGCAATTCGGCGTCGATGGCCGATGGTTGCCGTTCGGCCAGCGCGAGCCAGCCGCCCCGAGGAGGAAACCGCGCGGCGAGGTGCGGCGGGAAGTGACGCTTGGCGAGCTCGACGTCCGACCAGTTGCCCTCGACTCGCCATCCCTCCGCACGCAGGAACTCGGCGACTTCGGCGGGCTCGAGTCCCTCTCGGTAGGGTTCCCCCACGCTACGAACCACCATGAGGAGCGGCGTCTTCGCTTTGGCACGGCCTCGATCGACGTAGTTCAAGACAAGCCGGGACCCGGGGGCGCTGTAGGCACTTATCGCGGCCAAGGAGCTCTTGATCGCAGACTCCGATAGGTACATCACGACGCCTTCCCAGATGGTCAGGGTGGCGTGGGACGAATCATGTCCGATTTCGGCGAGCGCCCGGGGCAGCGCCGCCGCCGGTGACTGCTCGAAATCCCAGGCCAGGTAGCGCACGTGCTCGGGCGAGACTCCACGGGCGGCGAGCACGTCCTGTTTGTGCCCCTGCGTGGCCGGGTGATCCACTTCGAAGGTCGTCACCCCCATGGTGAGACTCTCGAGCCGCGTGGCGCGCAGATCGTAACCGGCCCCGAGGAGAACCAGTTGCTGCCCGCCTGCACGAACGAAGGCTTCGACTTGGTCGTCGATGGTACGTGTCCGGAGCTGGATCCACCCGGCCAACCCGAACAGGGGGCCATGAGCGAAAACCGCGCGCGCCCCGGGCACCCACTCTGTCATGCGCGCTGCGAGCCGGCCCCACGCAGGCGCGAAGGCCAGCCCGAGCGGGTCGCGAGAGAGGCGCATTTCCGGTGGGTACTGGTCCGCGAGGCCTCGCCACATGGCGACCCATCTAGCCGTGGCACTCGGCATTCCGCGCTTCACGGGCGGGACCATGGCACAAACGAAGGAGCGCAGGAAATCCGGCGCCCGTTTGGCTTCCGCCGAGGCATCCGCCCATCATGTCTCCATCGTGTCTCCATCGTCGGAGTGGTAGCATCCGGGGCTGGTCGCGACAACGGCGCGACCGCGCAAACGGCGTGAAGGTCCGTCCTGCGCGTCCGGCGGGAGTTGCGCGGCCTCGTCGTGCAGCGGAAGCTGGCAGTCTTCCTGCCAGGGCGGGTCGATGAGGTCGTCGGGTGAGGGCGGGGAACCCTCGTCCGGCGGCCGGGCGACGGCCGGAGGGCCGGAGCCGGTCGGCCGGGACGCTCGGGAGATCGGCAGGTCGTCCGGGTCGCGCGGAGGAGCGAAGGCCGCCGGCACCGTGGACAGGCCGAGCCGTTCGAGGTGGTCGCGGATGTCGGTGGGCTCGGTGACGGGCTCGAGGACCGCCATGCCGCCGGCGCACCTCGGGCAAACCAGCACGTCTTCCGCCCGCGTGCGGCGCAAGAGGTCGGCCCAATTCACGCGCGGCTGGCGGGCAAGCCGTCGGCCCTCATCGAGGCGCTTCCAATGCTCGGCGGAGGCGCATCGCCGGCGCGAACTGCTGCGTCGCGCGCACCAACCCGAAGACGTTGGTGACGAACTGGCCGCGCAGGTCCGCATCGTCGATCAACTTCATCGGCGCGGTCAGTCCGAACCCGGCGTTGTTCACCAGCACGTCGAGCCCACGGCCCTCCGTCCGCCGTTCGACCTCGGCCCCGGCGGCGGCGAGCGACGCGGCGTCATCGACATCCAGCGGGAACGTCTCCAGCGCCAGGTCCCCGGCGTCGCGCTGCACCGCCTCGAGCAGCTCGGGTTTGTGCCCGGTGGCGAACACCCGGTACCCGAGCCCCGCCGGGTGCAAGGCGGTCGCCCGCCCGATCCCTCCCGGATCTCCCGTGACGAGGACGACCTGTTGGGTCATCGAAGGCTCCGGCCCGCGAAGTCCCGGACACACAGACGCGCCGGATGAGCTCGTGGCGCCGGCAAGACGGGTTCGACGAACGGTCCCGGCAACCGCCGCGGCGGCCTACCCTCCGGCGGGCGGGCGCGGGTCGCCGACCCGACCGACGAACAGCACCAGCCCTGTGCGGATCTCCCGGATCAGGAACAGGAACGGACGGTCCGCATGGAATCGCAACGGCTCGCGGGGCATCGGCGGCGCTCCGCCGGGCGCCATCACCACCGCCGTCGCCGCGGCCGCCTCGGTCCCCTCCTCGTTGACCTCGACGAACGCCCGGTGGAACACCCGCGAGATGTACAGCCCCGTCTCCGGCGTCGGCGGCACCGCGATCCCCTCGAACTCGGCCCGACCGGCCGCGAAGGCGCGCCGCATCCCGAGCGCCTTCAGGTCCTCCTCGATCGCCCGCGGCTCCGGCGGGTCGATGCGGAACCGCGGCAGGCGGACCTCGACCTCCTGCACGGGCAGTCGGCCGAGCGCCTCCAGGTTCGCGGCGGTGAGCCACGGGTCGGGCGCCTCGCCCGCCGCCGGCAGCACCACGACCATCGACAGCTCGTTGCCCGCATAGGGCAGCTCGAGCAGCTGCACGCCGTCCCGTGCCGCGTAGCCGAAGTCGTCCTTGGCCTCCATCGTCGGCGTCTCGATCTGCGTCCCGTCGGCCAGCGTGAACGGGCGCGGTTGCGTCGCGCTCTCCTCGAACACCAGTGCCCATCGGCCCTTGAAGTAGATCGCGTTGACCAGCACCAGGCTCGTCCTGGCACCGATGGACCCCGGCGGCAGGATCACCGGGATCCGGTCGTGCGTCTGCTCCGCGACCCAGGCGTTGATGCGTCCGCGGACAGCCTCGGACGCGCCGCGGAAGTCGACGGGCTCGAGCGGCGCTCCGAACTCGGCCGCGGTCCATTCGAGGTACTCCGGCCGGAACTCGAAGCTCCGCTCGCCGAACAGCCGGTTGGCCACCACGAGCTGCACCCCCTCCGCGCCGCCCGCGCGCAGCAGCAGCCGCTGCTCGCGTCCGAGCAGCGCGCGCACCCGGGCCGGGTCGTCACCCAGGCGCAGCAGCGCGTCGATCTCCGCGGCGGTCTCGCCGCGGGCCCCGCCGGAGGTCATCGCCAGGGCGAGCATGATGCTCGTCGGCGAGAACGCCATGTTGGTCTCGCCGGCGGACAGCCGGGGATGCAGCGCGGCCGCCAGGCCGCCGACGGCGCCGGCCACGAGCCGGGCCTCCTCGTCGTCCAACGGTGCCGCCGCTGCCGGGGGCGGCAGCGGTGGCACCTCGACGGACGAGGCCGAGGATCCCGTGTCCTGCTTCTTGCAGCTCATCGAAACCGCTCCGAACGCCAGCACGGACCACAGCCCGATTCGCAGCTTCCATGTCGAGCGACAGCGCATCGCCTATGCCTCCGGGTCGGCCCCGACCGCAACACGGCAACGAACGACCTCCAGCCGACGACGGTACGACAACACGGGTCCACGGTGGTCTGCAACAGTGTTCCAGGGCGGCGTCCTGGGGAGGAAGATCGGCTGTGCTATGCGCCGCACTCGCTGCCGAGCCAGTCCCAGTTGGTGCAGGCGCCGCCCGCCGGGCCTTCGCGCGTGCCCGCGAGGCAGTTGCCGGTGTCGACGCACCAGCCGCAGATCGACATCCCGGTGCACGTTGCGCAGTCCGTGGCCGTGGTGCAGTCGGGCGGCGGCTCGCAGTCGCCGTAACGCCAGTCGCCGCAGGTCGCGCCGGTCGGACCTTCGCCGGTTCCGGCCAGGTCGCTTCCCGGGCGAACCGGTAGGCGATCGCGGGTCCCAAGCCGACCTGGTTGCCGTGGACGTCCGCATCCTCGAGCGTAAGACCGATCCACTTCACGGCGCGCGACTTCAACCCGACCGAGACGTCGTTGTAGTCCGACAGGATGTCGTAGTTGGAGTTCCAGCACACCTCGAGCGTGACGCACCAGACCGGGTTCGCCGCGAGGGAGAGGCCCCACAGCCCCGGCCACCCCGCGAGCCCGATCTGCAGCTCGAGGATGCGTTGGAAGGGCAACTCGAGGAACCACCCGCGCATCTCACGGGGGCCAGCCTCGTCCGTCGTCGGCACGGCCGGCGTGCGGTCGGCCTCCGCGGCGGTCCCGCTGGTCGAAGGCGGCTCCTCGGCCCCGGCCGGAAGCGAGTGGAACGCGGCGCCAGCGAGAAACACCACGGACAGCAGGCGGCTCATGGCGTGTGCCCCGCGCAGGCGCCGTGCCCATTGAACCCGCTCGACAACGTCTGGAAACACCCACGGTGTCTTCTCCGCCTCATGGCACGATTGTCGTTCACTCGGGTCGGTCTTCGCGAGCAAACATCCGGCCGAGCGGGATCTTCGTTCGGAAACGCCGGATTGGCGGGAGCGTAGGAAGTCCGACGCCCGTTTGGTTTCGGCCGAGGCATCCGCCCCTCGTGTCTCCATGGTCGAAACGGCAGCATCCGAGACGGTTCGGTACAACGGCGCCCCCGCGCGATTGGGCTGAAGATCAGGCCTGCGCGTCCAGCTCGGCCTCGGCCTCCGAAGGACGGCGGCAAGACGGCGCCGCCGCAGTCAGCAGCAGTGCCGTAGCGGCCATGCCGAGCCGCGGGTCGCAGCCGCGGATCCGGGACTGCGGATCGCGACGGGGTCGCGCGGCGTACAGGCCGGGCCGTGCCGTCGTGATGCGCATGGCGCCCATGCTTGCAGGCCCGTGCGAGGCGGCGTCAAGCCGTCCCGAAGACCGACCGCAGCTCGCCGGCCAGCCGCTGCAGCTCGTGCTGCGTGTCCGTGTAGCCGTTGAAGTGGATCGTCAGGTTGTTGCGGAAGCTCGTCGCCGTAAGGATCGGGACCGGGACCGGTCGCACCGACGGTCCGACGAAGGTGGCGTCACGGAGCAGGTCGCCGAAGGGCGCGAGCCACGCGTCGAGCGGGCCGATGTTGGTGACGATCAGGCCGCGCGTAAGCAGCCGCCGGATCCAGGCCACGAGCAGCCGGCGGGCGAGCGGGCGCAGCAGGCCGTGCGGCAGGACCTGAATCAGCGGCAGGTTGTAGAGCAGCGCCGCGAGGCCGGCGATGTCCGGTCGCCGGCGGCCGGTGCGCCGGGCCACCTCGGCCAGCGCCTCGGCCAGCGTGCCGGCTCGGGACCGCGGCAGCCCCACGGAAAGCACGGCGCTCAGATTCGCCACCCGGGGCCGGTTGTCGGCGAGGCGACGCCGCAGGTCCGTCGTGTAGAAGCAGCCGAGCCGGCCGCGCGGGCTGACGCGGCGCACGAGCACCGCGAGCGCCGCCACCAGCAGGTCGTTGACCGTGGCCCCGTGGGCGCGGCACAGCGCCCGCAGCGGCGTGCCCTCGCCCACGTCCACGCGGACCGTGCACCAGGTGGCGCTGCCGGTCGGCATCGGGCCTACCGCGGCGGTGCGGGCGAGGAACGGCAGCTCCAGCGGGCGAATCGCCTCGCGCCCCAAGGCGGCAACGAGCCGCATCCAGCCCTCCGGACCGAGCCGGCGGAACAGCAGTCCGACGTTGCGTCCGGCCCCGGACGGTCGCTCCACAACCGGGCCGCCCATCAGCAGCCGCGCCAGCTCCTGCACCGCCGTGAGCGTCCCGGCGGCGTCGGTCGCCGTGTGGAGCACGCTCACCAGCAGCCGGCAGCCACGGTCCCGCGGCAGCAGCGCGACCCGCCACGGCCACCCCGAGCGGTCGTCGAGCTCCCGCGTCAGCCAGTCCCGCGTCGCGGCCTCGAGGTCGGTCGGCGGCTCGAGGAGCCGCACGGCGTCGGCGGCTGTCATCGCCGGGTCGCGGACCCAGCGGTCACGCCAGGCGCCGGGGACGTACCGGCTGCCCAGCACCGGGAAGGCAGCCACGGTGCCGGCCACCGCGCGCTCCAGCTCGGCGCGGTCGAAGGTGCGCTCGAGGTCCAGGAGCACCTGGAGGTGCGCCGGGCCGAGGACCCCGGTCGCCGCGTCGAGCGGCTGTGCGGGCACCGACGAGTCGACCCCATCCGGCAACGCTGCTCCGGTCACGCGGCTGCCGCTCCCCGCGTGCCGGAACGGCGGGCCGGCGGCGCGTGGACGGATTGCAGCACGCCGGGTGCGGAGCGTAGGAAATCCGACGCCGGTTTGGTTTTCGCCGAGCGAGCACCCGATCCGGCCTGCACGGTTGGAACGGTAACATCCGGGACGGTTCGGGACAACGGCGCCCCGCGCGATCGGGCTGAAGATCAGTCCTGCGCGTCCGGCGGGACATGGGAGGCGTCGTCGCAGATGGGAAGCTGGCAGTCCTCCTGCCAAGGCGGGTCGGCGAAGCCGTCGGACGAGGGCGGTGAGCCGTCGTCCGACGTCCGGCCGGCGGAGCGGCCGCGGAGCGGCGGCCCTTCGACTTCGCCTCGGCTCGTCCCCCGGGATGTTCGGGACTCGCTCGACGTCGCTCGGGGCAAGACGGTTCTCACGCGTCGAAGGTCTTCAGCTCGTTGCCGTCGTGGCGGAGACGGACCGACTTGCCGTCGCGCTCGGTGATGATGTTCGCGGGACGCGACCAGATGCGGGCGAGGGCCGCGAGGGTCTCGGCGCTCCAGGCCGGGTCGAGGTCGAGACCCTCGTGGCGGTGCACCAGCAGCAGCTCGCCCCTGTTCTCGAAGTTGCCGTCCGCCACATGGATGATCGGCTGCCCGCCGTTGGTGAGCTGCTGGAGCAGCGCCGCCTTCACGTCCGCGAACTCCCGCGAGACGATCTCCCAGCGCTTGTTCCGCGCGTTGTACCCGAACGAGAACAGGTCGTGCTCGACGCAGAAGTCCAGCGTCAGGAACTCGTCGAGGAACGTCAGGTCGTTGTGGCTCGCCCGAACCTGGAAGATCTTCTCGCGGCCGAGGCCCAGCTGGCGGTCCCAGCACCGCCGGTCCTCCATCCGCTGGCACTCCTCCCACTCCTTGCCGAAGCGGCCCGCGTTCCAGCGCTCCTCGATGTCCCGGAACAGCTCGAGCCCGAGCTTGTACGGGTTGAGCCGCCCGCCGGAGGTGGCGGTGACCATCGAGGCGTGGTCGGCGTAGTCGACGATCTCCGAGGCCTTGCAGAGCCGCTTAGTCATCAGTTCCGAGTGCCAGTACGTGGCCCACCCCTCGTTCATGATCTTCGTCTGGCCCTGCGGGTGGAAGTAGTAGGCCTCGTCGCGGACCAGCGAGAGGATGTTCTGCTGCCAGCGTTCGAGCGGCGCGTGTTCGAGGAGGAAGAGCAGCACGTCGCGCTGCGGTTCGGCCGGGAACTTCCGCGCCGGCGCCTGGCGCTCGGCCCGCGACCGTCGCTGCTGTTCGAGGTACTCGCGGGGGTTGATGAACGAGTCCATGTAGTGCTTGGCCGGCAGCCGCGGCAGCTCCTCGGCCTGCGGCACCTCGGGCGGCTCGCTCGGCCGCACCGGCCGCGGGGCGAACGGGAAGGCGGGGTCGATCAGGTTCTCCAGCGAGAGGCAGTGGTCCAGGAACTGCTCGACCGTCTCCACCCCGTAGCGGTCCATGGCCCGCTGGACCTGCGTGGCATGGTTCGCCATCTCGTCCATCATCTTGCGGTTGGTCGGGGCGAACCAGGCGTTGTGCTTGAAGAAGTCGCAGTGGGCGAGCACGTGGGCCATGACGAGCTTGTGTTCGAGGGTCGAGTTGCCTTCGAGGAGGTAGGCGTAGCAGGGGTTGTTGTTGATGACCATCTCGTAGATCTTGTGCAGACCGTACGAGTAGCTCTTGGCGAGGCGGCGGTACTCCATGCCCCAGCGCCAGTGGGGGTAGCGGGTGGGGAAGCCGCCGTAGGCGGCGACCATGTTCATCTCTTCGTAGGTCAGGATCTCGAAGATCACGGGGAAGAAGTCGAGGCCCATCTCCCGCGCGACGTGCTCGACCTCGGCCTGGATCTCGCGCAGGTAGCGGGGGAGGGAGGTGGGCTTGGCCGGCATCGTCAGCGCCCCTTCCCGAGGAAGTCCTGGATCGAGCCGACGATCCCGTCGCGGTCCTCGATCTCGGACAACGCCACGCGCTCGTCGCCGTCGAACGCCTCGCGCAGGTCCTTGATGAACTGCCCGGAGCCGTAGGGCGAGCGGACCTGGCCGTAGCCGAACAGGTTCGCCCGCGGCAGCAGCTCGTCCCGCAGCAGCTTGACGCACTCGCCCGAGTCCTCGCTCGACCAGTTGTCCCCGTCCGAGAAGTGCAAGAGGTAGACGTTCCACTCGGAGGACGGGTAGTCGGCCTCGAGGATCTCCAGGGCCAGCTTGTAGGCGCTGGAGATGATCGTCCCGCCGCTCTCCTTGGTGCGGAAGAAGGTGTCGCGATCGACCTCGCGGGCGGTGGCGTCGTGGATGACGTAGCGCGAGACGAGGCCCTGGTACTGCGAGCGCAGCCAGGTATCGATCCAGAACGACTCGATGCGGACGATCTCCTTCTGTTCGTCGCCCATCGAGCCGGAGACGTCCATCATGTAGAGGATCACGGCGGCGGAGAACGGCTCGGTGGTGTGCTTCCAGGAGCGGTAGCGCTTGTCCTGGCGCACGGGGACGATCAGGGGCCGGCGGGGGTCGTAGAGGCCGGAGGCGATCTGGCGCTTGAGCGCCTCCTTGAAGGTGCGCTTGAAGTGGCGGAGCGACTCGGGGCCGGTGCGGCGGACGCTGGTGAGCTTGTACTTGCTCGAGCGGATCTCGTGGCGGCCGCGGGGCTCGATGCGGGGCAGGGCGAGTTCCTCGCCGAGGATCTCGGCGAGCTCGGCGATCGTCAGCTCCTCTTCCAGCACGTGTTCGCCGGGCCGGTCGCCGGCCTCGCCCGTCCCCTCGCCCTCCTCCTCCTCGCCCGGCGAGAGCGGGTCGCCGGGCTGTCCCTTGCCGCGGCCGACGCCCTGTTGCTGCTTGGGGTCGAAGCGGAAGCGGGGGAGGTGGATCTCGGGGAGCGGGACGGTGACGACGTCCTTGCCCTGGCGGCCGATCAGCTCGCCCTTGGCGATGTACTTGCGCAGGTTCTGGCGCACCTTGCCCCGGATGATCTGCCGGAAGCGCGCCCGGTCCTGCTCGATCCGCAGCGCCATGCGCCCGTCACCCCTTGGCGTCGCCGCGGGCGAAGATCGAGGCCACGAAGGTCAGCACGTCGGTCGCGCAGATCTCGCAGTAGCCCATGTCGTTCTTCATCCGCGCCTTGACCACCTCGATCTTGTCCTGCGTCTCCCGATCGATCACGCTCGAGACCAGGCTGGTGAGCTTGATCGAGTCCTTCTGGTCTTCGAACAGCTTGAGTTCCAGGGCGCGGCGCAGCCGGTCGTTGGTGTCGTATTCGAACTCCTTGCCGTCGACGGCCAGCGCGCCGATGAAGTTCATGATCTCCCGGCGGAAGTCGTCCTTGCGCGACTCGGGGATGTCGATCTTCTCCTCGATCGAGCGCATCAGCCGTTCGTCGGGCTCCATGTCCTGCCCGGTGTAGCGGTCCTTGACGCGTTCCTTGAGCAGGTAGGCCTTGACGTTGTCGATGTAGTTCATGCACAGCTTCTTGATCGCATCGACGTCGGCGGAGATCGCCCGCTGGACCTCGTTCTTGACGGTCTCCTCGTATTCGCGTTTCACCACGGCGATCAGCTCGGTGTAGCGTTTGCGCTGCTCCTCGCTGGTGATCAGCGAGTGGTGGCGCAGGCCCTTTTCCAGTTCGTTGAGGACCATGAACGGGTTGAGGCAGCCCTCGGCGTCGGCGACCAGGGCGTTGGAGATCTTGTCCTGGACGTAGCGCGGCGAGATGCCGTCCATCCCTTCGCGGGCGGTCTCCTTGCGCAGTTCCTTGACGGTGTCCTGGGTGTAGCCCGGGAGGACCTTGCCGTCGTACAGCTTGAGCTTCTGGAGGATCGAGAGGTTGGCCTTCTTGGGCTCCTCCAGGCGGGTGAGGATCGCCCACATCGCGGCCATCTCCAGGGTGTGCGGGGCGATGTGCGTGCCGCGGATCCGCTCCTGGTTGAAGTCCTTCCGGTAGATCTTCACCTCCTCGGAGAGCCGCGTGATGTACGGGATATCGATCTTGATCGTGCGGTCCCGCAGCGCCTCCATGAACTCGTTGTTCAGCAGCTTGCGGTACTCCGCCTCGTTGGTGTGCCCGATGATCACCTCATCGATGTCGGTCTGGGCGAACTTCTTCGGCTTGATCACGTGTTCCTGGGTGGCGCCGAGGAGGTCGTAGAGGAAGGCGACGTCGAGCTTGAGGATCTCGATGAACTCGATCAGGCCGCGGTTCGCGATGTTGAACTCGCCGTCGAAGTTGAACGCGCGGGGGTCGGAGTCCGAGCCGTACTCGGCGATCTTGCGGTAGTTGATGTCGCCGGTCAGCTCGGTCGAGTCCTGGTTCTTCTCGTCCTTGGGCTGGAAGGTGCCGATGCCGACCCGGTCCTTCTCGGACAGCACGAGTCGCCGCACCCGCACCTGCTCGACGACCTTCGCCCAGTCGCCGCGGCTGCGGAGCATCAGGTCGCGGAAGAGGTAGCGGCACGCCGGGCACAGGTCGCCCTCGACGTGGACGCGGTAGCGCTCGTTGCCCAGCCCGAGATCGCGGAACACCTGGGGCCGCAGCTCCTGCGGGATCAGCCGCAACGGCTCCTCGTGCATCGGGCACGGGAAGACCTCCACGCCGCCGTCCTTCGGCAACCGCCATTCGAAGGTGTACAACGCCCCCTCGTCGGTCCGGGAGTAGGCCTCGAGGCCCTTCTTCAGCAGCCGGACGATCGTGCTCTTGCTCGAGCCGACCGGGCCGTGCAGCAGGATCACGCGCTTCTCGGGACCGTAGGCCTGGGAGGCCGCCTTGAGCACATGGACGAGGCGCTGGAGCGGGATGTCGAGGCCGTAGACGGCGTCCTTCTCCGCCGCCAGGTCGGAGAAGAACCGGTAGCGCACGATCCTCTTTTTCGAATCGATGTACTCCTCGGTTCCGCGGGCGACGATCATGTCGTAGATCCGCTGGAACGCATTGCGCGTCACCTCGGGCCGCTCGCGCACGATCCGCAGGTAGTCCTCGAACGAACCCTCCCACGACAGCGCCTCGTAGGCGGTCCGGTCCTGCAACGCGGCGATCGAGCTGACCAGCGGCATGGTGCGTTCCTCGGCCATGGTTCCTCTCTCTCCTTGCCCGCCGTCGGGCCCCCCGGGCGGCCGGGCGCCATTGTCGCCCGTCGGGGCCGCCCGCGCAAGGCGCGCGCGGCGTCCGGCCGCGGCGCGGTTGAACCCCCCGGTCCGGTCTGTTAGATCCGCGGCGGAGCGTGATGCGGATGGTCGACAGCACCTGTACCATGCGCGTGCGCGGTCGCGTCCAGGGGGTGTGCTACCGCGCCCACGCGGCGGCCGAGGCGCGGCGGCTCGGGCTGGGCGGGACGGTGCGCAACCTGCCCGACGGTTCGGTCGAGCTGGTGGCGACGGGTCCGCGCGAGGCCGTGGAACGGCTGGCGGAATGGTGCCGCCGCGGCCCGCCGGCGGCGCGCGTCGCCTCGGTCGAACTGCAATGGCACGAGGCGCCGACGCGCTTCGCCGCGTTCTCGATCGTGGGGTAGCCGCGATGGCGTTCCGGCCCATGCCGCCGCGCGCCGTTCCGGTCTGCCTGGCAGGCGCCGTCCTGCTCTGCCTGCCGGCCGCCGCCCGAGCCCAGGCCGAGACCGACCTGTCCGCCGCGGAGATCGACGCCCTCCTCGGCCGGCTCGTCGACCCGGCCGACATGGCTGTCCGCGCCGCCGCGCTCGACCAGCTCTGCGAAGCGCAGGCCGGCGCGCTGCCCCTGCTCGCCGAGAGGCTGTTCCGCCCCAACGGCATCGCCAACGGCCTGCAGCAGCGGCTGGTCGAGGACTACCTGCGCCGGCTGCCCGCCGAACTGCCGCCCGAGAGTCCGGTGCCGCGCCGCACCGCGCTGGCGCCCCTGCTCCACGTGTTGATCCTCGCGCCCCACGAGACCTACCGCGAGTCCTGGGCCGCCGTGCTGCAGACCTCCGCCCTGCTCGCCGCCCTGGACGCGATCGATTCCAGCGAGGCGCTGATGGAGGTGATCCGGTTCGTCGGCCAGTACGAGGGCGCCTACGCCCGCCCCGCGGGCCTCGTCGTCCGTTCCAAGGGCGACCGCGCCATCCCCGCCCTCGTGCTTTCCCGCCGCGTCCAGGACGGGACCGTCAAGCAGTTCATCGCCACCCAGCTCGCGCGCATGGGCAAGGAACGGGCCCCGTTGATGGCACAGACCGACGACGACCAGCTCCTCGCCGACATCCTGCGCGCCATCGCCGAGGTCAAGGACGCCGAGGGCGTCAACGTGATGCTGTCGTTCATCAACTCCGACCGTCCGTTCGTCCGTCGCGCCGCCCGCGAATCGCTGCTGCGCTACGAGCGCAACGCGATCTGGGCGGTGCGCAAGTCGTACGAGGACCTGACGGGCGAGCGCGCCGACACGTCGTGGGACTGGCGCGAGACGATGGACCGCCTGTTCGCCGCCCAGGACGCCGCCCGCCTCGAGCCGCTCGACGCCCTCCTCGCCCAGGGGCTCGCCGCCGCCCGCGACGGGCGCTACGCCGAGATGGACGAGGCCTTCGGCGCGATCCTCGGCCGCGAGCCGGAGTACCCGCGGCGCGCCGAGATGATCCCCGGGCTGCTCGCCTACGGCGAGAAGCTGCTCGCCGACGGCAACGTCCTCGAGGCGCGCCGCATCCTGCGCCTCACCGGCTACCTGATCCCCGAGGGCGACGCGCGCGCCGCCCGCGTGCGCGCCCACCTGGCGTACCTCGAGGGGCTCCGCCGCCGGGACCTCGGCTTCCCCGATCCCGCCCCGTTCCGCGAGGCCGCCACGCTGGACCCGGGCTACCGGCGCCTGATCGCCTCGCGCGACGACCTCGCCCGGCTCGCCGGAGCAGCCGAGGGCCCCGCGTCCTCCGCCCCCGCTGCCGAGGCGGGGCCGGCCGGCGCGGCTGCCGGCGACCGGAACCGCTCGATGACGGGCCGGCTCGCCGCGGCCGGCGGCATCCTCCTCGCCGCCCTCGCCGCCCTCGCCCTGTTGCTCGCCGCCGGCCGCACCCCCGGCCGGCTGTTCCGTCCTTCCTCCGCCGGCCCGGGCGGCGCTGCGGATGCGGGAAGCCCCGCCGCGGAAGACCCCGTCCCTCCCCGGAGGGCGGGCGGTTTCGGTTCCAGCGATCCCGGATCTCCCCCGGCCGCCGCAGAGCGATCCGTCCCGGGAGCCGCCGCGGTGCCGGTCCGGCCGGTCGAGTCGGGGGTCGAGGACGCGGTCCGGCCGGCGGCGGCGGGCACCGAAGATGCGGAGCAGCCGGTCGAGTCGGGGGTCGAGGACGCGGTCCGGCCGGCGGCGGCGGGCACCGAAGATGCGGAGCGGCCGGTCGAGTCGGGCCTCGAGGACAAGATCCGACCGGCGGAGGCAGCCGGCGGCGGCGCGGGCGACCCGGGCGGTTCTTCCGCTGCGCCGGCGTCCGTTCCCGAGGATCCCTACCGGCGCATCGAGCTGGCGCTGGCGCGGCTGCGCACCGACGCGGCGGCGTTGGCCGAGCCGCCCGACGCGCCGGATGCCGCAGGTCGTGGAGCCGGACCCGGGGTCCGGAAGAAGGATGGCAAGCAGGATGGCTGAGACACGACGCCGGCTGGGTGCGAACCCGTACGTCACCGCGGGCCCGGTACGGGACCCCGCGCTGTTCGTGGGACGCGAGGCCGAACTGGAGGCCCTGCGGGGCGAGCTGCTCCGGCCGGTGGAAGGAGTCGAGGCGGGCGCGGCGCTCGTCGTGCTCTGGGGCTCCCGGCAGATCGGGAAGACCTCGATCCTGACGCAGATCGAAAGCGGCGCGCTGGGCGACGGGGTGTTGCCGGTCTTCGTGGACTTGGCGGCCTGCCCGCGCCCCCGCGGCTCCGCCGGGGTCTGGCGCCTGTTCGCGCAGGCCGTCGTCGAGCGGTTGCGGGCGGCGGGGCGCCCGGTGGCCGCGGCGGAGTCGTTGCTGCCGGGGGAGCGCGAGCGGTCGCCGAACGAGCTGTTCCGGCGTTTCCTCCAGGCCGCCGTCGGCGCGGCGAAGCCGGCCCGGCTGCTGCTGCTCGTCGACCACTACGAGCAGCTCGAGCGGTGGGTGCATGCGGGTCACATCGGGGTCGAGGTGATCGACGGGCTGGGCGGGATCCTCGACGCGAACCTCCCCGTGTCGCTGCTGTTCGCCGGCGGCTGGCGGATGGACCAGCGCGACCCGGAGATGTGGGGCCGGCTCGGGCTGCGCGCCGTCCACCGCGCCGTGTCGTTCCTGCCGCCGGCGGCGGCGGAACGGTTGGTGCGCGAGCCGCTGGCGGGGGCGGTCGATCTGGAGGCGGACGTCATGCCGGCGATCCTGCGGGCCACCGCCTGCCACCCGTTCCTCGTCCAGGCGGTCTGCCGCGCGCTGTTCGACCGGCTGCGCGACGCGGGGGCCTCCCGCTGCACCGCCGAGGAGCTGGAGCAGGCGCTGGAGGACGTCGACGACGAGGAGCTGGCGCTGCCGTTCTTCCTCGCCTGGTGGCGCGGCCTCGGGTTCCTGGGCCGCGTCGTCGCCTCCGTGCTCGCCGCGGAGCTGGACGACGACGCGCAGTTCGTGTCGATCGAGCGGGCCGAGGCGGTGTTGGCGGAAGGACGGGCGGACGCCACGGTGGAGGTCGACCGCGCGGCCCTCCGCGGCGCGCTCGATGCGCTGGTCGAGGCCGGCGACCTGGAGCGCGGCGAGGCGGGGTACCGTTTCCGGGCCGACGTCGTCCGCCGCTGGGTCGCCGCGGCGCATCCGGTGCGCGACGTCGCCCGCTGCGTCGCCGAGGAACCGGACGCCGTGCCCCGCCGCGGCGTGCGCCAGCGGCTGCGCCAGCATCCGCTGATCTGGACCTGGATCGTGGCCGGTCTCGCCGCCGCCGTCCTCGTCACCGTGCGGCTGCTGTATCCCACCGAGGACGAGCGGTCGCCCGGGCCGGGGGCGCCGGTCGGCGCCGAGCCGGTCTACGCCCGCGGCTGGCGCCTCGGCCCCGATCTCGCCCCCGTGCCCGCGCGGGCCGAGGATGCGGCGACGGTGCGCGCCGAGGCGGGACGCCTGGTGGCGTTCCAGGTCGACGAGGCCGGCGAGGCGCTCGACGTCGTCGTCTCCTGGCCGACCGGCCTGCCGGCTCCCGCGCACGGCTGGCTCGACGCGCTCGCCCACCCCGAGGAGTCGTGGCTGTGGGGCGTGATCCCCGCGCTGGCCCCCGACGGCCGCTGGCTCGAAGGCGCCGACGAACGGTACGCCCGGGACCCCGTCCCCGGCACCCCGCCGGCGTGGCTCGAGGATCTGCTGGCGCCCGCGGTCCGGCTGCGCGTCGAGTACGAGAACGGCTATCCGGCGCGGATCCTGGCGGTCGATCGCACGGGCTGGACGCGGGACGTCTGGTGCGTGGCGCCGGGCCGCTGGGAACGCTGCGAACCGGACGAGCAGCCGGTGCAGCGGATCGAGTTCTCGTTCGCGGAGCACGGGCGGACCCGCGAACGGCTGCTGGCGGAGGTGCGCTTCGCGGGCCGCGACGGCCGGCCCGCCGCCGACGCGCTGGGACGGACGCGGCTGTCGTTCCTGTACCGCGACGTCGATCCCGACCCGAACCGCGAGCAGTGGGAGATCGAGGTGGTGATCACGAGCCACCAGCGGCTCCGCACGACCGGCGCCGGCCCGGCCCCGTTCGCGCCGCCGCCCGGCTGGCCGGGGCTCGGCACGACCGGCGTCGCTCTCGCCGGCGATCGCGGGTTCCTGTTCTACTTCCGCGAGGACCAGGGCGTCGGGCGGCGCGGCGGCGAGATCGTCGCGATCCAGTCGCGGGACCACGTCGGCCGGGCCGCGCCGCTCGGGCTGGCCTGGGGCTCGGAGGTGCAGACGCTGTTCTTCTTCCGCGGGCGCGGCGTCGAGGAGACGTTCTTCGTCGGGGTCGATGCCAACCCGGTCGGCGACGCGATCGGCGCGATGGGCTATCGCGAGGAGCGGACCCCGGACGGCGTGCGGACCCGCGTGACGGTGCTGGGGCCGGACGGGAAGTGCGCGGTCGGCGAGCGGCGGGAGGAGGGGGTGCAGGTCGTGTACTGCGAGACGGCGCTGGCCGGCGTGCCGGACGCCGCGCTTGCGCCGTCGCCCGCGGGACCGGCGCGCCTGGCCGGCCCGCGGACCGAGGTCTGGCGCGCCGCGGGCGGCCACCCCGCGGGCAACGCCCTGGGAATCCCGAAACGCTCCGTGCGCGACCTGGGGCCCGCGCCGCCGCCCTGCGAACGACAACTGGCCGTCCAGCACCACGACGCCAACGACGCGCTCGCCGCGCCCCCGCGCGGCCCGTTCACCGGCAGCGCCGCCAGCCGCCTCGCCGTGCGCTTCGCGGACGGCCGGCTCGCCGATGTCGTGCGCACGGACTGCGCGGACGGCCCGTGCAACCAGCGCGACGTCCTCGACGAGACCTGGAGCTGCAACGAGCGGGGCTGCGTCCTCTCCAGCGTGCCGCTCGACTGCCGCCCGCCGGAAACCGCGAGTCCCTAGCGCGGCTCCGCCTCGGACGGTCCAACCGGACGTTGGGCGGGGAGGCGAGTCGGGAAGCGAGTGGAAGAGTTCAGGGTTCGAGGTCGAAGCCTGGCGCCGCGCCGCGAAGCGCCGTACCATTCCGGCCGACGGATCTCCGGGCCGGGGCCGCGACGGAGCGACCCGCCGCCGTCCCGCGGAGGGGAGGGGACGATGCGCGAGAAGACCGGGCGGAAGGTGGCGTTGCGTGCGACGGGAGCGTTGCCGCGGGCGCTCGCCGGCGGTTTCGGACTGTGGCTGCTGCTGGCCGGGGAAACCGGCTGCGGTTGCGGGCCGGACTACACCTGCGGGCCGGCGCCGGCCCTGCCGATCAGCGCCTTCGTCGTCACGATCCGCACGGGCGACGAGGGCACCGACATGGACATCCACTTCTGCTACAAGCGGCGCTCCGAGGGCGACTACTCCTGCACGCTGCTCGACTCCCCGGCGAACGACTTCGAGGCGCACCAGACCGACGTGTTCCAGATCCATCTCTCCACGCCGATCGCGGTCGGCGACCTCGATCGGTTCCGCATCTGGAACAGCGGCGGCGGTTTCTTCGAGCTGAGCTGGGAGATCGATTCCATCCGCATCGACGGCATCCTGGCCGACGGGACGACCGTGATGCTCTACAAGGAGACCGGGATCGGCGACGAGTTGTACGCCAACGAGTCGTACTACCCGGAGCGCTGCTCGTACTGAGCGCGGCCGGCGGGAGGATGGGATGCGCGAGAACCCCTGGTGCGGCGGAGCGGTTCTGTGGCTCGGAACCTGGATGCTGCTCTGGGCCGCCTGCGGAGGCGACGACGCGACGGACGCTGCGGACGATGTCGGGGCGGAGGTCGGGGCGGAGGCCGGCGGCGACGCGGACGCGCCGGACGCCGACGGGCGCCCGGACGACGCCCGCGACGATGCGGCGCGGGACGGCGACGCCGGGCCGTGCATCGACATCGACGGGGACGGCTCGTGTCTGGGCGACGACTGCGACGACGAGGACGGCGCGATCCACCCCGGAGCCGCCGAGGTCTGCCACAACGGCCTGGACGACGACTGCGACGGCGTCGCCGACGAGGACTGCCTGGGCGGAGGCCGCGTCTTCTTCGTCGACCGGGACTCGATCGGCGGCCCCTGCGCGGATTCCAACCCGGGCACCGAGACGCAGCCCTGGTGCACCGTGGCCAAGGCCAACGCCACGCTCGTCGCGGGCGACACCGTCTACCTCCGCGCGGGGACCTACGCGGGGGAGACGATCCAGCCGGAGAACTCCGGGGCTTCCGACGCCGAGCGGATCGCGTATGCGGCGTACGGGGACGAGGTGGTGACGTTCACCGGGAGCGTCTACTGCGTGCGGCTGCAGGGCCGGAGCTACGTCACGATCCGGGGCCTGCGGTTCATCGACTGCGAGCGCAACCTGTACGTGCAGGGGTCGCACCACGTCCACGTCGGGTACTGCAGCTTCGAGAACCCGGGCGGTCCGACGACCTGGGCCGGTTCGCGGATCTACGAAGGGTCGACCGACAACCGGATCCACGACTGCGTCTTCGCCCGCTACGGCAGCGAATCCGGCTCGGAGGGCGCGTGGGACGACAACGCCTGCGTGCTCGACATCGGCAACGACAACGTGGTCGACGAGAGCGACCGCAACCTGGTGGTGCGCAACACCTTCGCCTACGGCGGGCACCACATCCTCGGGGTCTACTCGAACCGCAACGTCGTGCGCGGCAACACCTTCCACAACGAGGAGTGGTACGAGTGTCACCGGACGGTGACCGGCGGACGTTGCGGCAACCGCAACGTGATCCTCAACACCAGCTTCCCGGACCGGAACGTCCGCAACGTGATCGACCGCAACCGCATCGCCTTCTCGGGGTTGCCGGCGGACAACGACTCATCGACGGGCCTGTCGGTCCGCACGCGCGACAACATCATCCGGCGCAATGCGTTCTACCACAACGACGCCAGCGGCCTGGGGCTGTCCGCCGACGGCGGCAACCACAACGACGCGAGCGGCAACCACATCTACGCCAACGTGTTCCTTCACAACGGCTACCCGGTCGGCGACGACTGGAGCCCGCTCCAGTGCGGCCTGATGCTGGCCCGCTGGGTCGACGACGCCGGGCACAACCCGATGGTCGGCGTGGCGATCAAGAACAACGTGTTCCACGACAACCAGACCTACGCGATCTACTACTACTACGTGAACGAGGCCGAGCAGTTCGTCGGGGGGAACTGGGAGGAAGGCGGGGACCCGGGCTTCGTCGCCGCCGAGGGCGTCCCCGACCCGTCCGACTTCGGGTTCTACGACTTTCACCTGCGTGCCGGCAGCCCGTGCATCGATGCCGGCGAGTTCCTCACGCGCACGACGAACGCCGGCACCGGCGCGACCCTCCTGGCCGTGGAGGACAGCGGCTACTTCAGCGACGGGGAGGGGTTGGTCGCCGGCGACCTGATCCAGCTCGAGGGTCAAGACCGGGCGGTGCGGGTCGCGGCGGTCGACCACGCCGCGCGCACCCTGACCCTCGCCGAGCCGCTCACCTGGACGGCCGGAACCGGCGTCGCGCTGCCGTACGCCGGCGCCCGCCCCGACCCGGGGATGTACGAGTCGTTCTGACGAACCCAGAGTCAGAGCTTGGTCGGCACGACGCGCCCGGAGTCGTCCTCCACCAGCCGCACCGGGCGGGCGAGCGGGCCGCGGAGGTCGGGGTCGCCGTCCCGCAGGGCGCGGAAGTCGGCGGTGGCGAGGAACCGCGCCAGCCGTTCGACGGCGCGTTCCACGGCGGGTCCTTCGAGCGACCCGTCGAGCAGGCCGGCGATCAGGCGGCCGTGCACCCGGCGGCTCGCGTTCTCGATGCAGAAGTCGTCCTCCCCCTCGATCACGACGGTGCCGTCGGCCTCGATCCGCGCCCCCCGGACGACCGGCTCGCGCAACGGTCCGCCTCCCCGACGGGCCGCGCGGGTGCGGCCTACGCCTTCTTCCCCTCCAGCAGCTGCGCCTGGTGCTGGAGGCGGAGCTGCTGGACCAGCTCGTCGATCTCCCCGTCCATGAACGCCGGCAGGTTGTGGAAGTTCCGCTCGAGGCGATGGTCGGTGATGCGGTCCTGGGGGAAGTTGTAGGTGCGGATCTTCTCCGAGCGATCGCCGGAGCGGATCATCGCGCGGCGCTCCGCGGTGCGCTCGGCCTGTTGCTTCTCGAGTTCCGCCTCCATCAGGCGGGAGCGGAGGATCTTCATCGCCTTGGCGCGGTTCTTGATCTGCGACCGCTCGTCCATGCAGTGGACCATGATGCCGGAGGGCTTGTGGAGCAGGCGGACGGCGGAGTTGGTGGTGTTGACGCCCTGGCCTCCGGGTCCGCCGGCGGCGGCGACGTGGATCTCGAGATCCTTCTCGTCGATCTTGATATCGACCTCGTCGGCCTCGGGCAGGACGGCGACCGTGGCGGCGGAGGTGTGGATCCGGCCCTGGGCCTCGGTGACGGGCACGCGCTGCACGCGATGGACGCCGCTTTCGAAGCGGAGGTGCGAGTAGACGTCCTTGCCGGAGATCGAGACGATCGCCTCCTTGATGCCGCCGCCGGACGACGACGACAAGCTCATCGGCTCGACCTTCCAGCCCTTGCTTTCGGCGTAGCGCGAGTACATCCGCAACAGCTCGGCGGCGAACAGCGCGGCCTCCTCGCCGCCCGTGCCGGAGCGGATCTCGAGGAGGATGTTCTTGCCGTCGAGCGGGTCCTTGGGGGTGAGCAGCACGCGCAGGCGTTCGTCCAGGGCGGCCAGCTCGGCCTCCAGCCGCGCCACCTCGTCCCGGGCCAGCTTGCGCATCTCGGGATCGGGGTCGTCGAGCAGGGCGCGGTTGTCGGCGAGGTCGGCCTCGGTCTTGCGGTAGCGCCGGAAGGTCTCGACGACCTCGCCGATTTCGGTGCGCTCCTTGTTCAGCTCCTGCACCCGTTTCGGGTCGGACAGCACCTGCTCGTCGAGGAACGAGCGTTCGATCTCGTCGAAGCGTCGATCGAGGCCGTCGAGTCGGGCGCGGACCTTGTCGTCCATCGGCGCGGCCTCCCCCTAGGCCGATTCCGGGGCGGTTCCCGGATACCAGGTTTCCAGGCCCGCGCGGAAGGCGGCGTAGTCGGCGAACACCTGTTCCCGCTCCGGGGGCACGGCGAGGTCCTCACCGGCCTTGGCGCGCCGGGCGGCCTCCTCGCGGGCGAGCGCGGTGGCGATCGAGGCCAGGGCCACCTCGAGCTGGTCGTCGGTCGGCTCGCGGGTCACGAGACGCTGCAGCGCCAGTCCGGGGGCGATGAGCAGGCGGACGACGGGGTTGCGGCCGAACTTTCCGGCCAGCCGGATCACCTCGTAGGAGAGCCCGGCGATCGGGAAGAGGAGCGCGATCTTGAGCAGGATCAGCAGGGACTGGTGGAGCCAGCCGGCGGCGGCGAGCGGCGGGATCCAGGGCAGCAAGGCCATGTAGAGCAGCACGCCGATCACGATCACGTAGAGCAGGAAGGCGGTGCCGCAGCGGGGGTGGAAGCGCGAGTGGCGGCGGGCGTTGGCGACGGTCAGCGCCTCGCCCGCCTCGTGCGTGGCGATCGCCTTGTGTTCCGCCCCGTGGTAGGC
This sequence comes from Myxococcales bacterium, assembly GCA_012797735.1. Classification (GTDB taxonomy): domain Bacteria; phylum Myxococcota_A; class Polyangia; order DRWM01; family JAAZOP01; genus JAAZOP01. The sequence continues at coordinate 7,247 of JAAZOP010000401.1, read as the reverse complement.
GAACACGCGGCGCACGTCCTTCATCCGCGAGATGAGGAGGATGTAACCGATGAAGAGCAGGAGCTTGACCGCGCCGTCGAGGACGTGGAACAGCCAGCCGGCGGTGCCGCGGCCGCCGGCCCAGGCGTCGAGGCCCAGGGCGACGACGTGCGGGACGCCCTTGAAGACCAGCAGGGCGAAGATTAGCGTCGGGATCAGCACGAGCCACATCGAGGGACCGGACGAGCCGTTCTCGGCCGGCGCCGGCCGGCCGTCCTCGGCCGGCAGACCCTGGGCGGCGATGTCGGCCGAGTACGCCAGCGCGCGCATGCCGTTCGCCAGCGACTCGACCAGGATCACCACCCCGCGCAGGAACGGCCAGCGGAGGAAGCGCAGGCGTTCCCAGATCGAGCGCCACGGCTGGTCGCGGACCACGATCTGGCCCTTGGGGTTGCGGACGGCGACCGCGAGACAGGACGGGCCGCGCATCATCACCCCTTCGATCACCGCCTGGCCGCCGACCGCGAGGCACTGGAGCTCGGGGTTGTCCATGACGGGAAGACCAGGCGCGGGGGAGGCGATGGCGACCCTACTCCTTGGCCTCGGCCGGCTTGGCGGCCTTCGGCCCCTTGTCGGCGTACTTCCGGCGGAACCGTTCGATGCGGCCCGCGGCATCCAGCAGCTTCTGCTTGCCCGTGTAGAACGGGTGGCAGGCCGAGCAGATGTCCACGGTCAGGGTGTCGCCGCCCTTGGTCGAGCGGGTCTCGAACTGGTTGCCGCAGGCGCAGACCACCTTGATGATCTCGTACTTGGGATGGATGCCGGGCTTCATGGTTCTTCTCCTGCGAGGCGAATCCGTAGGCCCTTGTGGGCCCGCCGTCAAGTCAGTGCTCGACCCCCATCGACTCGAGGAACTCCTTGTTCGTCTTGGTGCGGGAGATCTTGTCGAGCAGGAACTCCATCGAATCGATGACGTTGAGGGGGTGGAGGAGCTGGCGGAGGAGCCAGACGCGCTGGAGCACGTAGTCGTCGAGCAGCAACTCCTCCTTGCGGGTGGAGGAGCGGTTGATGTCGAGGCACGGGAAGACGCGCTTCTCCATCAGCTTGCGGTCGAGGTGGATCTCGCTGTTGCCGGTCCCCTTGAACTCCTCGAAGATCACCTCGTCCATCCGGCTGCCGGTGTCGACGAGGGCGGTGGCGATGATCGTGAGCGAGCCGCCGCCCTCGATGTTGCGCGCGGCGCCGAAGAAGCGCTTCGGCTTGTGCAGGGCGTTCGAATCGACGCCGCCCGACAGGATCTTGCCGGACGGCGGGACGACGGTGTTGTAGGCGCGGGCGAGGCGGGTGATCGAATCGAGCAGGATCACCACGTTGCGCCGGTGCTCGACCAGCCGCTTGGCCTTCTCGATCACCATCTCGGCCACCTGCACGTGGCGCTGCGCCGGTTCGTCGAAGGTCGAGCTGATCACCTCGCCCTTCACCGAACGCTGCATGTCGGTCACCTCCTCGGGCCGCTCGTCGATCAGCAGCACGTGGAGGTCGACGTCCGGGTGGTTCGCGGTGATCGCGTTCGCAATCACCTGCAGCAGCACCGTCTTGCCCGCGCGCGGCGGGGAGACGATCAGGCAGCGCTGGCCGAAACCGATCGGCACCAGCAGATCGATGATCCGCGTCGAGAAGTTCTTCGGCTCGTGCTCGAGGTTGAACTTCTGGTCGGGGTAGAGCGGCACGAGGTTGTCGAACAGGATCTTGTCCTTCGCCACCTCCGGCGGCTCGTGGTTGATCGTCTCCACCTTGAGCAGCGCGAAGTACCGCTCGCCGTCCTTCGGCGGCCGGATCTGCCCGGTCACCGTGTCGCCGGTGCGCAGGCTGAAGCGACGGATCTGCGAGGGCGAGACGTAGATGTCGTCCGGGCCCGGCAGGTAGTTGTAGTCCGGCGCGCGCAGGAAACCGAAGCCGTCCGGCAGGATCTCCAGCACCCCCTCGCCGAACACCGCGCCGTTCTGCGAGGCCTGCGCCTGCAACAGCGCGAAGATCAACTCCTGCTTCCGCATCCCCGCCGCGTTCTCGACCTTGAACTCCTTGGCCATCGCCGTGAGTTCCTCGATGGGCTTCGCCTTCAGTTCCTTCAGGTGCATTCGACTCTCCTTGACGTGTCCGGCGTGGTGGGACCGAAGTCGGCTGGCCCCGCTCGTCTTGTGCGGGGAACGCAAGTTCCTGTTCCCTGTCCTCGCCCAGGGACCCCCGAAACGGCTCTCGGCGAGGGGCTACGGACGCCCGCCGGCTTCCTTCTCTCCCATCCGAACGGCGAGCGATCTCGGCCGGGCGGACCTTTCTCTAGCCTCCGGCCGCCGGCTTGTCAAGCGAAATGCCCCCTTCGTCCCCCCTTCGTCCCTTCTCTCATTTCCCAAGCGGCCGCCAGACAACATGGGAGAGGTGGGAAGCGGCGGGAGAATCGAAGGGCTTGCCCGGCCGGCCGAACGACGGTTAGATCGGCCCACCACCGGCCGAGGCTCCGGAGGAAGGGAGGCAAGATGGCAGAACGCGACGATGGCGACCAGGAGTCGATGCAGCCCGATCGCAGGCAGTTCCTCAAGGCCGCAGCCGTCGCTGCCGGCGCGGCGCTCTGCCCATGGGCCGGCGCGGGCTGCGGCGCCAAGATCCCCCCCAGCCTGTTCGCCGCCGGAACCCCGGGCGAGTTCCCGATCTTCACCCGGCCGTACCGCGTCCAGACGACCCACGTCTACGTCATCCACTGGGAAGAGGGCTACGCCGCGATCTCCGGCGAATGCCCCCACTCCGGCTGCCCTGTCGAACCGCTCGAGGACGGCAGCTTCGCCTGCGGTTGCCACGGGAGTACCTTCGCCCGGGACGGCACCGTCACTGGCGGTCCCGCGGACCGCGACCTGACCTGGTTCGAGGTGCTGATCCAGGACGGCGAGCTGCTGATCGATCCCACCGTCACGGTGCCGAAGGGCACCTTCTACCGGGGCTGAGCCGGCGTATCCGTTCACCCGGGGGGGGACCGCCCGGCCGCACATCTGCCGGAATTCGGCGGCTTCCCAGACGCGGCCTCTGCGTCCCCCCCGGACCCCCCGCGCATCGGCTCGGGCGCGGCGCTCGCCGACGCGCCACCCGTTCTCTGGCCAGCCGTGCTGGAGGCCGTGAACGGGTACGAGCCGGCGTCCCCCTGCGGCGGCGGTCGCCCGCGGGTATCCGCTTGCCGCCTCGCCGCCGCCGGAAGAGCAGTGCCGCCGCCGCTCCGAGCAGCACCCAGGAACCGCCCCGGGCGTCGGGCGGGACGGCGCAGGAGCACCCCGACCCGGAGTCGTCGCCCGCGCCGCCGTCGCCGGCGGCGTCGCCGGACCCCTCACCGGCAACGTCGCCGTCGTCGATGCAGTCGCACTCGCCGTCGCTCCTGCACACGCCTCCCGGCGCGCCGATGTCCCGGCAGTGGGCGTTGCACGCCGACGGGTCGCAGGTGGTCTCGCCCGGCACGCTGTCGGCGGCGATGTCCGTCGCGCCGTCCAGGTCGGCGTCACCGCCGGCATCGGCGTCGGCGGCAGCGTCCGTCGCGCCGTCCAGGTCGGCGTCGCCGCCGGCATCGGCGTCGGCGCCGGTGTCGGTCAGGACGTCCAGATCGGCATCGGCGTCGGCGTCCGCCCCGGCCGGCACGCAGTCGCCGACGGCATTGCATTCGAAGCCGGCGGGGCAGGAACCGCAGGAGCCGCCGCAGCCGTCGGGTCCGCACTCGCGTCCGGCGCAGCTCGGGGTGCAGACGCAGAGGCCGGAGGCGTTGCAGGTCGAGCCGGCGGGGCAGGAGCCGCAGGAGCCGCCGCAGCCGTCGGGCCCGCACTCGCGTCCGGCGCAGGCGGGGGTGCAGCCGCAGGTCGCGGGTCGCGTCGCCTCCCAGTCGGCGCAGTTGATGCCGAACGATCCCGTCGTCGGATAGTCGTAGTCGATGCCGCTCGCGCTCGTGAACCGGAAGTAGTACCGGTGACAGGCGCCGGCGGCGAGCGTGACGGTTGCGGTCCAGGCGCCGTTGGTGTCGGAGCCGCGGGCGCGGGCCAACGGGGTGCAGGTCCCATCGATGTTGACCACCGCGGAGGCCGGGGCCGCCGTCGAGTACCAGTTGGCCCAGAACTGGATGGAGGTTCCGGTCTGCGGGTAGTGGACGCCGCTGACCACGCCGGAGGGGGTGCCGGTGCCGGCGAAGTCCTGCGTGAAGTAGTTCGCCTGGCGGCCCACGCCGATCGCCCGCGAACCGCCGAGGATGTTCGCGCGGTGTCCGTTCGTGGTGCGCCAGCCGCAGGCGGGGTTCGAGTCGGGTTCCCACAGCCAGAGGGTGAAGATGCTGTCGGGGTTCGTCGAGCCGTAGGCGATGTTCTCGCCGGACGGCGAGGTCCCGAACATCCGGACACGCGCGTCCCAGGTCGTGCAGGTCGGGCTGCAGGCGAGCGTTCCGCCGACGCAGGCGCAGCTCGCCAGGCCGCTGCACGGCCCCGGCACGTAGTCGGTGGCGATGGTCGGCACGAGCGTGCACGGCGAGTCGTGCCGCAAGCCGGCGCTGTTGAGCACCAGGTTCGCGCTGTGGAAGCGCGCCGACCGCGCCAGGTTGTGGTTCCAGACCAGCGGCGGGACCGGCGAGTAGCACGCCGCCTCGGCGCACACCGTGCAGCCCGCCAGCGCCGCCGCCGGGTCGCACCGCGCCCGGTTCGTCCATTCGAAGATCACCCGCTCCTGCCAGTCCGGGAAGCCGTCCTGCGGCTCCCCCAGGGCCAGCCGGGCCCGACCCACCTCCATCTCCGGCTCTTCGCACCCGGCCGCCAGCACCTCTGCCGCCAGTACCAGCCAGGCGACCCGTCCCGCGCGTCCCGGCTTCCGAATTCCACGCATGACACCCTCCCCGTCTGCGGAGCACTTCTCATCGTGGACCGGTCGACGGCCGGAGACAAGGCTTGCGTCCGCCTGGATGATGCATCAGATCTCCCCGTCGTTCGTCCGAGCCGGCAGCGCGGCGCGGGGCGGCGCGGCGAGGGAGGAACGGGGTGGACCGCGGAACGAGACGCGCGTGGCTCGTCGGCCTGGCGGCGCTGGTCGCCGGGCCGTCCGCGACCGGCTGCGGAAAGCGCTCGGCGGTTCCGCCCGCCGACGTCGGGGAGGAGCCCGCCCCCGGCGCGCGCGCCCGGTCGCCCGACGGGACCTCCGGCGGGGCGGGCGGGACGCTCGACGCGGGAGAGCCCGACGCCGGACCGCTCGACGTGTGGGACGGCAACCCCGGCGATGCCGAGGGACCGCTGGCCCACGTTCCGCACGCGATCTGCGAGGTGGACCTGGCGGCGGCGGACGACGCGGCCTGGGTCTTCTTCTCCCCGGCGCGGCCGGTGGCCGGAATGCCGCTGCGCGTGATCGCCGTCGCCGAGCGCGACCTCGACGACCCGCACCTGCTGCTCCACGAGGGTCGCGAACGCCGGCGGCTCGGACCGGTCGAGGCCTGGGGTGGACCGCCCTGGGGCTGGAGCGCGACGGTGCCGGCTCCGTCCGCCGGAACGCTCGAGCTGTGCCTCGCCTCGCGCGATCGCCCGCGACACGCCTGCGTCCGGCTCGAGGTCGCCGCCGCGGCCGAGACGACGCGCGCCGTGCCGGCGACCGGGATCTGGCCGATCGAGCGGAACTGGGACCGTGGCTGGGAGGACCTGTACCAGGCCTGGATCGCCCGCCTGTTCCTCGTCGAGCCCGGGATGACGGCCGGCTGGCGCCCGCTGCACAAGGCGCTGCGCGACCCGACCCGCAACCTGCTCTGGGGACACCTCGGGCTGGGCGAGGACGATCCCGCCGCGGCCGTGCCCGCCGAACTCGCGCCGGATTGCGGCGACGCGCCGTACTTCCTGCGGGCATACTTCGCCTGGAAGCACCGCCTGCCGTTCGCGGCGCACGTCTGCAAGCGCGGCGACCCCGGCTTCGGGCCGGAGTGCGCGGGCGAGGTGCTGACCAACCTCACCCCGGCCTGGGACCAGGTCGCCGACCCGGTGCTGCGCTTCAACCGCTTCCTCGCCGAGACGGTCGCCCGGCTCGTCCATTCCGGCACGACCCGGTCGCTGGCGGACGCCGAGGTGAGCGACTTCTACCCGTTGCCGTTGTCCCGCGCCGCGCTGCGTCCCGGCACGATCTTCGTCGACCCCCGGGGCCATGTGCTGATCCTCACCCGCTGGCTTCCCGGCCGCCGCGACCGCATCGGCACGCTGTACGCGATCGACGGCCACCCGGACCAGTCGATCTCGCACAAGCGCTACGCGCGCACGAACTACTTCTTCACCGTCAAGACCACCAGCGGCGGGTTCAAGGCCTTCCGGCCGCTCGCCTACCGCGACGGCGAATTCTGCTTCGCCGCCAACGCCGCGCTGGCCGCGGCGCCGCCGGCCGTCCAGTATTCCACCGAGCAATACCAGTTCGCCGACGCCGAGGCGTGGCACGCGCGCGTCGAGCAGCTCCTCAACCCCGAGCCCCTCGAGCCGCTGCTGGTCTATCGCGACCGGTTGCAGCTCCTGGTGGAGATGCTCGCCGAGCGGGAGACGGCGGTCCAGGTCGCCTTCGAGTTCATGGAACGGAACGGCTGGACGGTGATCCCGATCCCGAGCGGCCCGGAGATCTTCGCCACGTCGGGACCGTGGGAGGACTACTCGAGCCCCGGCCGCGACCTGCGGTTGCTGGCGCTGGCCGACGAGATTCTCGGCTTCCCGGCCCAGGTCGAGGAGAATGCGGGGGCGTTCCGGATCCCGCCGGGGCGGACTCCGGCCGATGTGCGAGCGGAGCTGGAGGCCGAGTGGCAGCGGGCGCGGGACGAGCTGGGCATCGAGGTGCGGCGGAGCGACGGCACCGCCGGCCGCCTGACGCTCGGGACGTTCGTCGACCGCCTGCGCGCCTTCGAGACGGCGTACAACCCCAACGACTGCCCCGAGGTGCGCTGGGGGGCGGGTGAGAACGACCCGGAGTACGCGACCTGCGCGCATCGCGCTCCGCCGGCCCAGCGCCGGCTGATGGAAGGCTACCGGTGGTGGTTTGCGGCGCGGCGCCAACCGACGGCGCCCTGAGGCCCGGCGGCCGCCGGCGCCGTCCGTCGCGCCTCCGTCCGAGGCCGCTGACAAACCGACCCTGATCTGACGCGGAGTTGCGCCGAGCGGCGGAAATTCGCTTGACAGGCGTTTCGTCGCCGTGTTACCTAGCCGTAGTATTATGGGCAGGTCACGGACGGACATGCTGAATCGATT
>JAAZOP010000032.1 GCA_012797735.1 Myxococcales bacterium | reverse complement strand
TGGCCGCGCTGCTGATCGCCGCCGCGCCCTGGGTGCGACCCCCGACCCGCGACGACCTCGCCCCGCCGCGGCTGCTGCACTGGGAGCGGACGCGTCCGGCGACCGCCTGGCCCCCGCCGTCGGTGCCGGAGGCGTACGCGGCGTTCGCCCGGGAGGCGGTGGAGCGGATGCACGAGCGGGTGGTGGAGCGGCGGGGCGCCGCCGACCGGCGGCTGCGGGAGGCGCGTCGCGACGGCGTCCCGCTCGCGCGCCGCCTCCGCCTGCGGCTCGAGCGGTTCCGCCTGGCCGCCCTGGAGCGGCGGCTGCGCATCGCCGCGGACGACGCGGCGGCCGTGCCGGGGGTCGAGCGGCTGCGGCGCCTGGCGGACGAGTTCGTGCAGGTCGATCGCGACCCGGTCCGTTGACGGGACGGAAGGAGGGGACGATGTCGAACCGAAGCCGGTCGATCGCCGCCGCGCTCGTCTTCGCCCTGGCGATCGCGGGGTGCGGCGACGACGGCGCGATCCCGCCCGACGGCGACGTTCCCGGTGACGACGCGGCGGGAGCGGACGCCGACGCGGAGGCCGGGCCGGACGGCGGGACGGAGCGGGAGGTCGATGCCGGCGTCGAGGACGCCGAGGTTCCGCCCGATGCCGCGGCCTGGGTCGAGATCGTCGAGCCCGCGGACGGCGCGCTGGTGGACAACCCGGTGCGGTTCGTCGTCGCCGCCGGCGGCGGCGTGGCGCGCGTCCGGCTGTTCGCCGACGACTGGCCGCTCGGGGAGGCCTGGGACCCGGCGGCGTCGACGGAGCGGAGCTACACGTTCACCGGCGTGGGCTACGAGCGGCACGTGGAGCTGTTCGGCTACGACGGCGCGGGGGCCGAGGTGGCGTACGACGACGTGCGGATCACGGTGCGCGAGACGGCGACCGATCCGGGCACGCCCGTCGGCACGATGTGGAACACCTACTACTACTTCGCCGACGAGGCGGACTACGCGGGGCCGGACGACACGACCCTGTACGACGACGCGTGCCGCCCGATCGCCGAGGTGCCGGCCGAGTTCTCCGACGACGTCTGCATCGAGGGCAGCGGCCGCCTCGAGGACGGCCGCGTGATCAACTACGCCGGCACCTGTTCCTGCGGGCGACCCTGTCCGACCGGCGGGATCATCTGCTACGCGGCGCTCGACCCCGCCGCCTTCCCGTGGGGCATGGGTTCCCGCGGCAATCCGCTCGAGCCGCTCCGCTCCTGGGCCGTGGACAACTCGTTCCTCCCCTTCGGCACCGTGCTCTACGCGGCGGAGTGGGACGGCGTGGCGATTCCGGCGGTCGATGGGCTGGGCGGGTTCACGCACGACGGATGCTTCCGCGCGGACGACGTGGGCGGCGCGATCCGGGACAACCACTTCGACTTCTTCGCCGGCACCGCCGGGATGTGGCGGGCGCTGGAGCGGATCTTCCCGACGGGCAGCGACTTCACCGTCTACCGGGACGGCGAGCGCTGCCGGTATCTGGCGCCCTGAGCGGCCCGGCCGATCGTCCTGCGGCCCGCGTGGGTCGGACGCCGGCGGCCGGCCCGCCGTCCGACCGGCGCTCCGGCCGGCGCCGCCGCCGGGGTGC
>JAAZOP010000400.1 GCA_012797735.1 Myxococcales bacterium | reverse complement strand
CGGCCACCGGAGGCGCGGGCGGCGGCGCGAGATCCGCCGCGTCCGCCTCGCAGCCGCGCACCGTCGAAACGTCCGCGAGCCGCGCGCACAACTCCTTCGGACACGCGGCGTACTTCGTTTCCGGCTCGCCCCACTCCACCTGCGGCAGCGGCGCCCGCGCCGCCGCCGCGGCCGGACCCCTCGGTTCCGTCGCGGCCGGACCCGCCGGCTCCGTTGCCGCCGCTCCTCCGCCTTCGAGCGGCTCGACCGGCGCCGGCGGCGGCGTCCGGCAATCGACGGCGAACAGCAGGACCAACACGCCGGCGAACTTCCATCTTCCACGCATGAGGCTCCTCTCCGCAGGTGTCGCGGCCAATCTACCACGACTTCCTGGGTACGGCTCCCGGTTCGGATCGATCTCCCTGCCGTCCCGCGCCCTCGCGGCGGGACTCGACCTCCGCGGGACCGTGGCCTAGGATGCCGGACGATGAGCGATTCCGGTGCCGCCGCCGCGTCGCCGAGTCCCCCGGCGGATACCCGCTGGGGGGGGCTGCGCGAGGAACTGCTCGTCTTCGCCGGCTGCTCGCTCGCCGCCCTCGCCGCCGTCCAGGGGCTCGGCCGCCTGCCGCACGTCGGCGCCTATGCCCAGGAACTGGCGGAGCTGGTGTTCCTGCTCGTGCCGTTCTGGGTGATCGAACGGCGCGGGGAGCGGGTCGAAGACCACGGTTTCCACCTGCACCACGGCTGGCGCGCGGCGGCGCTGGCGGTGCTGTTCATGGTGGTGACGTTCGGTCCGTTCATCGTGGGATTCGAGTGGTGGTGGGAGCCGGGACGCTCGTTCCGCTTCGACCGCCTGCCGCCCGACTTCTGGAACGTCGCCCTGGCCCAGTTCCTCGTCGTCGCGCTGCCGGAGGAGGCGCTGTTCCGCGGCTACCTGCAGACGCGGTTCGAACGGCGGTTCCCGTCGCGGATCTGGCACGGGGTCCCGATCGGATGGGCGATCCCGGCGACCAGCGTGCTGTTCGCCATCGGCCACTTCGTCGTCATCCCCGACCCCGCGCGCCTGGCGGTGTTCTTCCCTTCGCTGCTCTTCGGCCTCCTGCGCCACTGGAGCGGCGGGCTCCTGGCGCCGGTCCTGTTCCACGGCGCTTGCAATGTCCTCGGCGACACTCTCTACTGCGGCTACTTCGGCTGAAATCGCAGGAGCGGCGGCGATGAGCGGAATTCCCGGAAACGTGCTGGAACGCGCGGTCGATCTGGCGCTCGAGGAGGACGTCGCGCGCGGGGACCTGACCGGCCGGCTGACGGTGGGGGAGGGGACGCGGGCCCGCGCCTCGGCGCTCGCCAAGAGCGCGCTCGTCGTGGCGGGACTCGAGGCGTTCGCGGCGGCGTTCCGGCGGGTCGATGCCGCCGTCGTCGTCGAGCCGCTCGTCGCCGACGGCGCGACGGCGCAGCCGGGCGACGTCCTGGCGCGGGTCGCCGGCCCGGCGCGCTCGCTGCTCGCCGCCGAGCGCGTCGCGCTCAACTTTCTCCAGCGCCTCTCCGGCGTGGCGACGCTGACGCGGCGCTACGTCGAGGCGGTCCCACCCGGCTGCCGGACCCGGATCCTCGACACGCGCAAGACGACCCCCGGCCTGCGCGCCCTGGAGCGCCACGCGGTGCGCTGCGGCGGCGGCTTCAACCACCGCAGCGACCTGGCCGGCGGGGTCCTGATCAAGGACAACCACATCGCCGCCTGCGGCGGTTCGGTGGCCGAGGCGGTCCGCCGGGCGCTCGCCGGCGCCGGTCCGACGCAGCAGGTCGAGGTCGAGGTCACGACGCTGGAACAGCTCGAGGAGGCGCTGGCCGCCGGCGCCCGCGCCGTGCTGCTCGACAACATGACCCCGGCGCTCGTCGCCGAGGCGGCCCGCCGCGCGGCGGGCCGCGCGACGCTCGAGGTCTCCGGCGGCGTGCGGCTCGAGCAGGTCGCCGAGTTCGCCCGCGCGGGCGCCGACTATATCTCGGTCGGCGCCCTGACCCATTCGGCCCCGGCCGCCGACATCTCGCTCGAACTCGAGCTGCTGCCGTGACGACGACGGTTCTCGGACGGACCCGCGAGCGGCACGACGTCGTGCCCTCGACGATGGAACTGGCCGCCGCCGCCGCGCGGGCCGGCGCGCCGGACGGCCACCTGGTCCTGGCCCGACGACAGACGGCGGGACGAGGGCGCTCCGGCCGCGCGTGGCACTCGGCCGACGACGGCGGGCTGTACCTGTCCGTCGTGCTCCGCGGGTTCGCCGGCCCGGCCGCCGCCGCCGGCCTGACCCT
>JAAZOP010000399.1 GCA_012797735.1 Myxococcales bacterium | reverse complement strand
TCGCGGACCCGGACCACCGCGTCGGCGACGCTCGTCCCCGGGGCCGACACCCCGGCTGCGTCCGGAGCCCGCCACGTGGCCACGCGCACGCGGCCGGCCCGCTCCTCGATCGCCACCCCCGCTGCCTCGCGGGCCAGCGAAGCCGCGAACGCGGCCGCGCGCGCGAGCGTCCGCTCGTCCCGCGACGACCCCGCCGGCAGCACCGCCGGAGGCGCGGCGAGCCGCACGGTCTCCCCGGCGGCCACCGTCAACTCCACGACCAGGGCGTCCTCCTCGGGGCAACGCACGCCGACGCGCACCGGTCCCGCCAGCACGCGGGCCCGGTCCGCGACGACCCGCCCCGCCACGTTGACCTCGCATCCGGATGCCTCGACCGCGACCCACCCGACCTCCGTCGGATCGGGCTCGAGGTCCAGGTATCGATCGGCCAGCGACGGCGGGAACATGCCGTCCGTGGGTCGGGCGCCGGGGAACGCGGCCAGCAGGCGGCGCAGATCCTCGTCGGCGGTCGGCATCCGATCCAACTCGCGCGCCGCGGCGAGCAACAGCGCCCCGAGGTCGTGGAGCGCCGCGGCGGTCGCGGGCTCCGACCAGGTCTCGGGCGAGGACGACAGCGGCCGGCAACCCGACGCCAGGGCGTCGAGCCAGACGCGGATCTCGCGTTCCGTGTCCTCGAAGCGGCCGAGGAAGAACTCCCGCTGCGCGCGGTCGAACGCCGCCTGCAGCATCTCCGTCGTCACGGCGCCTTCCGACGCGGTGCAGCGACGCGCGGTCCGGCCCGCCGCGGGCGCGGGCGGCCCCAACTCGTCCGCCAGCGCCGCCGCCGTCTCGGCCGCCGCACCCCCCTCCGCCGGCGCCAGGACGAGCAGCCCGTACGCCGGCCCCGGCTGGGCCGCGGCCCCGGGCGCCAGCAGCGCCGCGCCCGCGAACAACGCCCACGGGATCGGCGACGGCACGCCGCGCCGGACTACCGGCATCGCTGCACCTGCCCCGTCCGGCGGGACTGCTCGGCGCAGCCGCCGGCCGCATCGTACCGGCACACCAGCCAGATGCCGGTTTCGCCGCAGGCGGGAGCCGCCGTTCCGGCCCAGCCGCTCGTCACCGCCGTGCAGCCGCTGCAGTCGCCGGCGACGGTCGCGTCCTGCGGCGTCTCCCGTCCGTCGCAGTCGTAGTCGAAGCCGGCCGGCCCGCCGGACGCGGCGAAGAAGTCGAGCTGGTCGGGCCGGACGTCGCGGCTCCCGTCGTCGCAGTCTCCGGCCGCCCGCGCGAACCCGGCCGGCAGGTCGCAGGCGTCGGAAAACTCGAGCGGCGTGCCGAAGCCGTCGCCGTCCCGGTCCCGGTAGAACCGCGTCCGCACCCCCTCGTCGGTGAACCCGTCGCAGTCGTCGTCGACGCCGTTGCAGCGTTCCTCCGCGCCGGGATGCCGGTCGGCGTTCCCGTCGTCGCAGTCGCCGCCGCGACCCGCGGCGCCGGCCGGCTGCTCGCACTGCCGCCACGCGGGCGCCCCGCCGCCCCACTCATCCCCGTCCTCGTCCCGATACCAGTCGCGGGCGACAGCGTCCTCGTCGGTGAGGCCGTCGCAGTCGTCATCGATACGGTTGCAGATCTCGACGGCCCGGGGATGGACGCGGAAGTTCCCGGGCGCGCAGTCATCCCCCCCGCACGCGGGGTCGAGGAAGTCGTCCTCGTCCTGGTCGCACGTCCGGCCGGCCCATTCGGGGAGGCACAGCGGGTCGCGAAACGTCGTCCCGGCGGGGCACTCGCCGGAGGGCTCGGCCCCGCAACCGGCCGTCACGACCGTCCAGATCAGCGCCGTGAGCCCCGACCCCCGCACGCCGTCGTCTCCCCCGCGGCCGTTCGCCCCGATCCGTCGCCTCGTCCAGCCCGGCCGCCGCGGGACGAGACGTGCCAGGACTATTCTTCGGCCGGCGCGGCGCCGGACGCTTCGCCAGCCGCCGCCGGAACCTCGCGGTAGCCGCACTCCCGGTCGTCGCAGACGACCGCGACGCCGCCCCTCACCCGCGCCTCGACAAGATACGGCGCGCCGCAGCGGGGACAGGCGCGCGGCACCGGCTTGCGCCAGGTGACGAAATCGCACCCTTCGGCCGGCTGCGCTTTCGCGGGTGCGGCCTTCGCGGGCGCGGCCTTCGCCGCCGCCTTCGCGCGTTGCGCTCCCTTGCCGGCCGCGGCCGCTGCCTCCGCGTCCTTCGCGGGGGCGCGCACACGCACCCGCTTGGAACACTCCCAGTAGGTCTTCCCGTTCCTGGTCCGCCGCTCGACGATGTCGCCGCCGCAGCTGGGGCGCGGGCACTTCACCCCGGTGGGCAGCGGTCGCGTCGTCTTGCAGGCCGGGTAGCCGGTGCAGGCCAGGAACGCGCCGAAGCGCCCGCGGCGCACCGTCATCGGCTTGCCGCAGGTCGGGCACGTCACGCCGGAAACGTCCGGCAGGGGCGCGGCGGGCGTCCCGTCGGCTCCCGGCAGATCCTTGCTGAAGGTGCAGTTGGGAAAAGCCGAGCAGGCGAGGAACCACCCCGCCCGGCCCCAGCGCCGCAGGAGCGGCGCCCCGCAGCGCTCGCACTTCTCGCCGGTCTCCACCTTCTCGGACCGGACGTCGACCATCTCGCGCATCGCGCGCTGCACGTCCGCGTGGAACGGTTCGTAGAACTCCCCGAGCAGCGCGTGCCAGTCGACCTTCTGCCCCTCGACGCGGTCCAGATCCTCCTCCATCCGCGCCGTGAACTGCGGGTCGAGGATCCGGGGGAAATGCTGGACCAGCCGGTCCGTCACCAGCTCGCCCAACTCCGTCGGCTGCAGCTTCTGCTCCACCTTGCGCACGTAGCGTCGTTGCAGGATGGTGGAGACGATCGAGGCGTAGGTCGAGGGTCGCCCGATGCCGCGCTCTTCCATCTCGCGCACCAGCGAACCCTCGGTGAAGCGGGCCGGCGGCTGCGTGAACTTCTGTTCTCCCGAGACGCCGGGCGGCACCAGCCGCAGCGGCTCGTCGGGACGCAGCGCCGGGAGCGCGGCGGCGACGCAGCCGGCGTCCGGATCGTCGCCGTTCGGCGTGCCCTTGGACGCGGCGCCGTTGCCGTCGCCGTTGCGCGGCCCCTCGTCGCCGTCGCCCGGCCTGGAACCGTCGCCGGTCTCGGCCTCCTCGCCGTAGACCGCGAGCCAGCCGGGCTCGGCGAGCCGCGAACTGGTGGCGCGCAGGCGGAAGGTCCGCCCGCCGGACGACTCGGGGCGCGCTTCGACTTCCACCGCCTGGATCGCGTAGACCGCCGGCTTCATCTGGCTCGCCACGAACCGGCGCCAGATCAGCCCGTAGAGCTTCGCCTGATCCGGCGTCAGGTGCCGGCTCACCTTCTCCGGCGTCAGTTCCACATCCGTCGGCCGGATCGCCTCGTGCGCGTCCTGCGCTCCCGCCCGGCTCGCGAACACGTTCGGCCGCGCCGGCAGCGCCGCGGCCCCGAACGCCCGTCCGACGAACGCGCGACAGGCCGCCACGGCCGACTCCGAGACCCGGGTCGAGTCGGTGCGCATGTAGGTGATGAGACCGGTCGGACCGCCGTTCCCGATCTCCACCCCCTCGTAGAGCTGCTGCGCGGTCTGCATGGTCCGGCGCGCCGAGAAGTGGAATCGCGCCGAGGCGTCCTGCTGGAGGCGGCTCGTGATGTAGGGCGGCGGCGCCCGTCGCGAACGCGTCTTCTCCTCGAGCTTCGCCGCGCGGAACGCCGAGCGCTCCAGTTCCTCGCGGACCCGTGTCGCCTCCTCCGCGCTCCCGATCTTCGCCGGTTCCCCGTCGATCCGGGTGAGCTGGGCGCGGAACGACCCCGCTTCCGGCCGCTCCGCCGGCGCCAGCGCGGCGAACACGTGCCAGTACTCCTGCGGCACGAACGCCCGGATCGCCCGCTCGCGCTCCACGATCAGCCGCACCGCCACCGACTGCACGCGGCCGGCGGAGAGACCGCGCTGCACCTTCTTCCACAGCACCGGCGACAGCTCGTAGCCCACCAGCCGGTCCAGGATCCGCCGCGCCTGCTGCGACTCGAACTTCGGGCGATCGATCGCCCGCGGTTCGGCCAACCCCTTCTCGATCCCCTGGCGCGTGATCTCGTGGAACAGCACCCGGTGCACCGGCACACCCACGTCCCGCAGTTCCTCCGCCACGTGGTAGGCGATCGCCTCCCCCTCGCGATCCGGGTCGGGCGCCAGGTACACTGCATCCGCGGCACGCGCCGCCTTGACGATCGCCGCCAGCACCTTCTCGCGCCCCTTGATCTTGACGTACTGCGGCGCGAAGCCCTGCGCGACATCGACCCCGAGCTTCGTGGTCGGCAGGTCCTTCACGTGTCCCATCGTCGCCGCGACCGCGAACCGGTCCCCCAGGTACCGGCGGATCGTCCGGACCTTCGTCGGCGACTCGACCACGAGCAGCGGCTTGCCCATCCCGCTCAGCCTCTCCCGGCCGGCAACTGGAACCGCCCGTCCGTCAACCGGGCCACGGCGCCGGCCGCTTCCAGCAGGCCGAGCCGGGCCGCCACCTCCCCCGCCCCGAGGCCGCTCGCCGCCGCCAACTCGTCCGCTCCCGCAGGTTCGCCCCCGGCCAGCAGGTCGAGCAGCCGATCGCGGGCCGCCGCCGTGCCGGCTTCCCCGCCGGACGAGGCGCCGGCCGGATGCCCCAACCGCGCGAGCACGTCCCGCGCGTCCAACACGATCGGGCACCCGCCGCGCAGCAACTCGTTGGACCCCATCGCCTGCACGCAGTCCGGCGAGCCCGGCACCGCCAACACCGGCCGGCCGTAGCGCCGCGCGTACGACGCCGTCGACAACGCCCCCGACCGCGCCCCCGCCCGCACCACCACCGTCGCCGCCCCCAGCGCCGCCAGGATCCGGTTCCGCCGGTGGAAGTGCGCCGGCAACGGTCCCTCCTCCGGCGCGAACGGCGTCACCACGGCTCCCGACGCAGCCGCACGCTCGAAGAGCCCGACGTGCTCCCGCGGATAAGGCCGCGCCAACCCCGAGGCCAGCACCACCACCGTCTCTCCGCCCGCGTCCAGCGCCCCCTCGTGCGCCGCCGCGTCGCAACCCGTCGCCCCGCCGGACGCCACCGCCCAGCCGGCCCGCGCCAGATCGCCCGCCAGCGCCCGCGCCGCCCGCAGGCCGCCCAGGTCCGCCCGGCGCGAGCCGACCAGCGTCACG
>JAAZOP010000398.1 GCA_012797735.1 Myxococcales bacterium | reverse complement strand
TGGCGGCGGACATCCACGGGGTGTTGTAGGGCGGCGGCCTCGCGGCGCCCGTCAGTCCTTCCGGTCGGCCTTCGTGGCGGCTTCGATCCAGCGGTCGACGGCGCCGACGCCGTTCTCGAGGACGCCGGCGACGCGGCGGATCTCGGCGGCCACCTCGCGCCGTTCGCGCACGGTGAAGTCCTCCAGTTCGCACAGGTCGTCGGCGATCTGGATCGCGGCCAGCGCCAGCACGGTCGGCAGGGGGGCGGAGGGGGCCCCGGCGCGCACCGCCTTGACGCGCCCGTTGACCAGGTCGGCCAGGCGCCGCATGTGCGACTCGGTGGCCGTGCTCCGGATCGACAGTCTCACTCCCGCGATGTCGATCGAATGGCTCTTCACCGGGACCCCTCCTCCGCCGCCGGGAGGCCGTTCGGGCAGCGAGGCGCGCGATCCCGATGGGACCACCCCGCGGCCGGCGTGTCAACGGTGGGGAGCGGCGAGGACGACGGCGAAGAGCAGCGAGCCGCCGGAGGCCGCGGCGGCGACGCCGAACAGGGTGTACTCCGGCTCGAGGAAGTTGGCGCGATGCGCGGGGCTCTCGAGCAGGGTGGCGAACGCAGCCTCGGCCGACGGGCCGACGGCGAGGTTCTCGGCGGCGCGGGGGAAGGAGTAGCCCGCGGCGCGCAGCCGCTGGGCGAGATCGCCGCGGGTGGGCGAGTGATGACCGAAGAAGCCGTGGGCGGCCATGTCGAGCGCGTGGGCTCGGGCGACGTCGTCGAGCCGCGCGTCGCGGGTCGGCACCGGCAGTCCCTGTTCGGCGCGGTAGGCCGCGATCCGCTCCGCCAGGACCCGTTCCGCCTCCGCCGGCTCGGTCGTCGCCGCCGCCGGGGCACCGTTCGTCGTCGCGGCCGCCGGCGGCTCGAACGACAGGTCGATCGGCAGGAGGTACACCACCTGCGGTCCCAGCGGCGTGGCCTCGGCGAGCAGTTCGAACACGTATCGTCCCGGCGCGGGTCCGACACGCATCGAGCCGCGGAAAGAGCCATCGACCGCCGTGGCCACGTCGCCCGAGCGGATCGTCCCGGCGGGATCGGACAGCAGGGCGCGCAGGCCGGCCATTCCGGGAAGCAGTCGGCCGCGGAACTCGACGTCCGCCTCCTGCGGCAGCCAGCGCGGGGGCGGTTCCATCTCGACCAGCGGTTCGGCCGCCACGAACACGAGCATGCCGTCGCGCGGCGCGCCGGCCGCCGCATCCCCGCCGGGCTCCGGCGGCTCCGCCCCTCCCCCCGTCACCCGCTCGACGACGCCGAAGGCCCGGGCCCGGAAGGGCCACTCGACCGCGCCCACGTGGCGCACCAGGTCCGCGTCGGCCGGCGGTCGCCGCGTGTAGAAGAGCGCCGCCGCCGTGACGTTCGGGTGTCCGATGCCGACCCGCTGGAGCGTGGCGCGCACGGCCGATTCGTCCCCCAGCGCCGCGCGCCCCTCGCGTTCGAGCAGTCCGGCGAGGGCTTCGGCGCCGGCCCGCAGTTCGTCGGACCACGTGCAGGGAGGCCCCGACGTCGCCAGGCAGCGGTCCTCGAGGAGCAGCCAGGCGCGGCGTTCCAGTTCGGTCTGCGGTCCGCGCGGCGCCGGGGCGGGCGTCGCGCCGCCCGGCGCCGTGGTCGCCCGCGGGCATCCTCCCAGGACGAGCCCCAGCAGGAGGGGCG
>JAAZOP010000397.1 GCA_012797735.1 Myxococcales bacterium | reverse complement strand
CCGCAAGCATCGATCTCCGAAGCGCGCTCCGCGCCTCGCCCGCCTGCGGTTTCGAAACAGACGCCATGTGTCAACCGCTCGACTCCTCGCTGCTGAAAAACGTCGGGTCAGGAGCGCACCTTGAAATGGCTGGTGCCGGGGCCAACCTGGCGACGGCGGGCATCTCCGGCCGCGACGACATCGCGCCGGTGCGGTTCGCCGCCCGCGGCGACACCGGCGAGACGGCCGGCGACGGGGACGCGGATGGCGGATGCGGCTGCCGCACGGCGACGCCGGCCGGCGGCGGCCTCGCGTCGCTCCTCGCCGCCTTGCTCCTCGTGCCGCTTCGACGGCGCCGCGGGAGGTGAGCCGGTCGCCGGCGAGGCCGCGTCCCGGGTCACGATCCGAGGCGGTTGGAGAGCGCCAGGAACAGGAAGGCGAGGAAGACCGCCAGGGAGAGGCCGGCGGCGGCGGCCAGCGGGGCGAGTGCCCGGGGGCCGGCGCGGCGGGCGAGGCGCGGGGAGGCGAGGAAGGCGGCGACGGTGACCCCGGCCGTCAGGACCCGCAGGGCCCACGGGAACGCCGCCCCCTCGATCCAGCCGGCGCGCTCGAGGAGCCGCGAGGCGCCGAGGGCGAGGACGAAGGCCCAGAAGGTGGCCAGGCCGACGACGAGCCGCGCGGCCCAGGCGGCGGCGTCGGTTTCCCGCGGCCCTTGTCCGGTCAAGCGATTCCCTCCTCCCCGCGTTCCCACGGGGTCAGTCCGGAGGCGATGACCCGCCGCACGTCCGCGATCAGCTCGTCGCGCCGCTCGAAACCGTACCGGGTCGGGTCGATCGGCTCGTGGACGCGGATCCGGACGCGGCCGGGGAGGAGCTGGAAGGTGCGTCCGGGGAGGATGTGGCGGGTGCCGGAGATCGAGACGGGGAGGATGGGGAGGCCCAGGTCGAGCGCCATCATGAACCCGCCCTTCTTGAACTCGCCGAGCCGGCCGTCGCGGCTGCGCGTCCCTTCGGGGAAGAACATGACCGAGATGCCTCCTTCGAGGAGCGGGCGGGCGCGTTGCAGGCTCTCGATCGACTTCTCGCGGCTGGAGCGGTCGATGAAGATGTGTCCGCCGGCTGCGCAGTACCAGCCGAGGCCCGGAACCTTGCGCAGTTCCTGCTTGATTACCCAGCGGAACTGGCGGCCCCAGTGGCCGTAGAAGGCGAGGATGTCGAAGTGGCTCTGGTGGTTGCTGAGGATGATGTAGGAGCGGCCCTTCTGCGCGTGCTCGCGGCCCTCGATCGTCACCCACACCGGGTTGACGCGGCAGAGCAGCCAGGCCCAGACGGTGCCGAAGTGGAACGCGACGCGCGGGGCGAAGGCGGCGACGACGACGGCGAGGCAGCCCAGGACGAGGGTGCTGGCGGCGAGGAACGGGATGAACACCAGCCAGGTGTAGGGGGCGTAGAGCCGGCGCAGGATGCGCCGCCTCCGCTCGCCGGGTTCCTCGACCGGCGCGGCGCTAGGGTCGGGCACGCCGGCGCCCCTCCTCGTGGAGCCAGGGGTTGAGCGCGCCGGCGATGTCGCCGAAGCGCGTCTTCTTCGCCCGGGCCTTCTTTCGCATCAGCTCCGCATGCTGCCGCTCATCGACGAACGCCACGATGCGGCAGATGCACGACTCGCCGTCGACCAGCCGCCAGGGGAAGCAGCCGATCAGGGCGCGGCGGTTGAGGAGCAGATCGATGTCCCCGCCGAGGCACTCGGCGTGGACGATCCCGTGCTGGAACAGTTCGAGGTGCATGAGCTGGTACTTGGAGTCATCGAAGACCTGGTCGAGCGACCGGCGGTAGCGGCGCTGGAAGTGGGCCTCGGCCTCCCGGGCCTGGCGGGGCATCCACTGGCGGATGATCGTGTTCATCGGGTGGTCGGCGGAGCCGCAATCGACGCCGATCCAGCGGATCTGCTTGCGCCGGCACCACAGGGCGAACTCGCGGTCCGGTCCGGGGTGCTTGACCATGTAGCGCACCTCGTCCGCCGTCGGCTGGTCCCAGCCGTAGTGGTGGTATCCGGTGTGGAGGATCAGGATGTCCCCCTTCTTCACCTGCACCCGTTCCTCGATCATCCGCGAGGTGTAGAGGTCGTAGTCGCCGGCGGCGTCCGAGAGATCGACGATCACGCCCTCGTGCATCAGGTAGTCGAGCGGCAGGGCGGCGATGTCGCGGCCCGGGGTGTGGAAGTGGATCTCGCCGTCGAGGTGGGTGCCGACGTGGTTCGAGTGGGTGAGGAGCTGGCCGTTGGCGCCGTTGGGCGCGAGCCGCTTGAAGTACTTGATCTGCAGCGGTTCGTAGGTCGGCCAGGCGGGGGTCCCGACGCCCAGGGGGATCGACAATTCGATCGGCAGCATCCGCTCCTCCTCTCGCTTCACGGCTGGGGAAAGCGCTCGCGCGCGTGCGCGTGGAGCGCCTCCAGCGCCTGATGAAAGCACGTCCAGGGGGGCGAGACCAGGCCGGCGCCGACCTGGCCGACGCCGGGGTCCTTGTGCGCGATGCCGGTGTTGATCACCGGCAGCAGGTTCAGCTCCTCGACGCGCCGCACATCGATCCCGGTCGGCGTGCCGGCGAAGTCGAGGGCCGGAACGGCCCAGGCGGGGTTGGCGCCGGTGGTGATGCGGCGCATGCGGCGCGTGGTCGCCAGGGCTTCCTCGGCCGAGCCGCCGACGAACTGGACGATGGCGGGCGCGGCGGACATCGCGAACCCGCCGAACCCGGCGGTCTCGGTGATCGCCGAGTCGCCGATGTCCGGGTTGGCGTCCGCCTCGCCGAAGCCGGGGAAGTACAGGCCGCGCACCCGCTGCGCCGGCCCGGTGAACCACCGGCCGGGCAGCGCGGCGACCTGGAGGCCGAAGTCGGTCCCGTTGCGCGCCATCACCGTGACGAGCGAGGCGAGCGGCACGCCTTCGGCGGCCTGCAGCATGCACTTGGCCGCCGGCATCGTCAGGTTGAGGAAGAAGTGGTCGTTCGCATCGATGAACGACAGCACCTTCGCGATCGCCTCGCGTTCCCGCGGCAGGCGGACCAGGGCCGGCGCGAGCTGCCGGAACAGCAGGGAGGTCCCGGCGCGGTTCCGGTTGTGCCCCTCGTCGCCCATCTGCAGCGCCTGGGCCAGCAGCAGCTTCAGATCGATCGGCCCGCGCGCCGCCAGCGCCTCGCCCAGCGCCGGGGCCAGTTCGGCCGCCATCCAGCGCAGGCGTTCCAGGACCTCCGGCGCGTAGGCGCCGTAGCGCAGCACCTTGCCCAGTCCCTCGTTCAGCGTGCAGAACGTGCGGGCTCCGCGGCGGGGACCGTCCGCGCGATCCTCGACGATCCAGACCGGCATCGAGGGGGTGATCAGGCCGGCCATCGGGCCGACGGCGTCGTGGTGGTGGCACGGTTCGAAGCGCACCGCGCCGGCGGCCGCCAGCGTCTCGGCCTGTTCCGGCGTGCCGGCCAGCCCTTCGAGCAGCAGGCCGCCGATCACGGCGCCGCGGAGCGGGCCGGACATCCGGTCCCAATCGACCGGCGGGCCGGCGTGGAGGAACAGTCCGTCCCGCATCCCGGGGACCACGTCGCGCGCGACGCCGACGCCGACCAGGTGGGGCCGGCTGGCGAGAAGGCGCTCGAGCGCCTCGGCGTTGGCGCGGTCGATCGCCGCGCCGAGGGCGCCGCCGGTGAGGCGGCGGAGCATGCGGATGCGGGCCGGGTCGCCGCCGCAGGGCGGGGCGAAGTCGAGCCGTTCCACGGGCACGCCGGTCGCCTCGGCCCCCCGGATCACCTCGTCGATCCCGGCGTGGAGCACGTCGAGCGGTCCGCGGAGCAGGGCGCGGGCTGAGTCGTTGGTCATGGCCGGCCTCCCGTCCCGCGCGCGGAAAGCAGCGCGGCGACCGTCGCGGCGGCGCGCGCCGCCGACGGCTCGACGTGGATCCCCGCCTCGAGCAGCGTGCGGCGCTGCCGGTCCGGGTCCTGCGGGTCGTCCGGCGCGCCGGTCAGCGAGGCGACGACGACGAGCGGCGCCGGGCCGCGGGCCCGGCGCGCGTCCGCGACCGCCGCGGCCAGTTCGGCGGCGGGGTCGGGGTGCGCGCCGTCGCCGAGCACGACGTCGAGGAGCAGGAGGCCGACGGACGGGTCGG
>JAAZOP010000396.1 GCA_012797735.1 Myxococcales bacterium | reverse complement strand
GGCGCACGTCGCGACCCCGCGGAGCGACAAGACGCCGGCCGCGCGCGGTCCCGCCGGTGATGCGCATCGGTGCAGGTCGTCCCGCGGAAGGTCGGCGGACGCCGGGGCCTAGAAGGTCCCAGAGAGCGTCAGCCCGCCGCCGCCGAAGAACGCGGTCGGCGAGATTTGCAGCGCCGTGTCCGGCGACTCGGCCCCGTCGTCGTCCAGCGCGAGGTCGATCAGGAAGTAGGTTCCGACGCCGCCCGCGGCCGCCGCCAGACCCCACATCACCCACTGCACGATCTGATACGTGTCCGCCTTGTCGCACTCGCTGCGGGTCGCCTCCGCATGCAGGTGGTCGGGGTCGTTGTCGGTCGCGGCGAACTCGCAGATGTCCGACACGCTCGGACCGACCTCCAGCCGGTAGCTGTACACCGGGTCGCGATCGGGCATATTCCAGAGCGTCTCGACGCCGTAGTAGATGCCGACGCCGGCCATGCCAACCCCGGCCGCGATCAGGCCTGCGCCGGTCCACAGGCGCCAGTCACCCAGGACGCCGGAGTCCTCCCCGCCGCCGCCTCCTCCGGACCCGATGCCCGGACCGGGGCCGGGGCCGGGACCGGGACCGGGGCCGGGACCAGGACCCACCTCGGGACCGACGGCCACGGTGTCGCCTCCGAGCGGCGCCTCCAGAAGGCGGTACTGGTTGCGGGCCACATCGACCACCCGCTCCCACGGTTCCAGCCCCTCCTTGACGACCCGCACCTCGTGTTCGCCCGGCGAAACGTCGGTCACCCACAGCGGCTCGGCGCCGGTGCGGCCGACGACATCGCCGTCGACGTAGACGGTGGCGCCGGACTCGTTGCTTTGCACGATCAAGGTCGTCGCGGCGCGTTGCTCCCACAGATCGTCGATCAAGGTGTTGGCCAGGATCTGGAGATTGGCGGTTCCCTGGCGGGACGACTCGAGCGACCCGCTGGCGGAGCGAACGTCGCGCCGCGAACCGGCGGAGAAGCGCCGCAGATCGATGGCGTACGTGAACCGGCCGCCCTCCCCCGGCATCCGGGAGATGAAACCGTAGACGATCTCCTCGGCACCGAGCATCTCGGCGATCTCGCGCATGCAGCGCTGATCCACGTCGTCGCCACAGTCGGCCAGCAGCGTCATCTGCTCGAGCGTCTGGGTCTTGTCGGAAACCCGGTCCAGCCCCCGGCGGGCCACGAAGTCTCGGATGTACCCCGTCAGTCGCTCGGCCAACGCCTCGTCCCCCTCCAGGCTGCGCAGCCCCAGGACGGTGACCTCGGCGCGCGCTTCCGCGGCGGCTCCCAGGGCAACGACGAACGCGAGTCCCATCCAAGCCGTTCGGTGCATCATGTGCGGCTCCTCGCGGCCGACCTTGCTGCCGGCCGAAACGGATACTAGCAAAGCGGGTGGCGGGCGTCGAGGGGGCGTTTCGCCGTTTGGGGAAGCGTCCGACTACTGGCACGCACCGCGGCGGCAGGCCTCGCCGACCGCGCAGGCGACCCCGCACGCCCCGCAGTTCGCCCGGTCGGAGTCGAGCCTCGTGCAGCCCCCGGGGCACCAGGCGTAGTCCGGGTCGCAAACGCACACGCCGTCCACGCAGTCGCCGTGGGTCCCGCACGCGACCCCGCACGCCCCGCAGTGGTCCGGGGAGATCGCCGGGTCGATGCAGGCGCCGTCGCACCACAGCCCGCCGTCGAAACAACCGCCGTCCGGCGCACCCGCATCCGGCGGCGGGGCGACCTCGTGGACCTCCAGGGTGCAGCCGGCGGCGAGCAGGACCACCAGGCCGCAGGCGGCGTGCCGGAGCGTCGGCGGACGTCTCACGGTTCGACGACCCCGGCCCGCTCGACCGCCTCGCGCGCCTCCGCCGCGAACGTCCCGGCCGGGAACTCGGCCAGGTACCCGGAGTAGCACGCGCGAACCCGTTCCGGAGAGCCGCCCCGCGCCCGCAGCCGGCACCAGGCGACCCACGCATCCTCGCGCAGCGTCCCGCGAGGATGCTGCGCCAGGTAGCGCTCGTAGGCCCGCT
>JAAZOP010000395.1 GCA_012797735.1 Myxococcales bacterium | reverse complement strand
GCCACGCCGCGCGGCTGGCCTTCGCCCTGGCCGCCCTGGCGGCCTACGACGTCGGCCGGTTCGGCGACGACTACTACCCGACCCTGCCGCGCGACGAGGTCGAGACGCCCTCGCCCACCGCGACCCAGATCCGCGACGGGTCGCTGCTCGCCGTCCCCGTGCACGGCCCCCACGTCGCCCGGCCGGGCGGACCGCGCGCCGGCGACTGGTTCGGCCGCGACGCCCTCGCCCTCGTCTCCCACTCGCTCAACGTCGCCTGGAACATCCGCTCGCCCCTGATGTACGTCGGCCTCCTCACGCGACGCTCGCAACACTTCGAGGATCGGACCGTCAACGCCCTGGCACGCGCGATGGACAACGACGCCGTCGCCCGCCCCGGCTCCGCCTGGTCGACGGCGACCGGCGCCAACGGCGTCGCCTGGATCACCTCGTTCGTGCCGCTCGAGGCCCCCGGCCCCGAGGAGGCGTTCCGCGCCGACGTCGCCGGCTACCGCGGCCCGGTGCACGTCTACCGCAACCGCTTCGCCCGTCCGCGCGCGGTCGTCGTCGGACGGGCCCACGCCGTGCAGGACGAGGCGGCGGCGCTGGACGCCCTGCTCCTCGAGCCGGGGATCGATCCGGCCGGCGAGACGATCGTCGAGGCGCCGCCCGGCGCCGTCCCGGAGGACGGAGCGGTCGGCGCCGCGGGGACGGCCCGGGTCGTCGCGGAGGAGCGCGGCCGGCTCGAAGTGGAGGTCGTCGCCGAGCGCGATGCGTGGCTGGTGACGACCGACGCCGCGCTCGCCGGGTGGAGCGTCACGGTCGATGGCCGGCCGGACGACCTGCTCCCCGCGGACGTGCTCTGCCGGGCGGTCCGGGTGCCGGCGGGGAGCCACCGGGTCGTCTTCGCCTACGATCCGCCGGGCCGCACGACGGGATGGGCCGGCAGCGGCCTCGGCCTCCTGCTGCTCGCCGGACTGTTCGTGGTGGGCTTCGTGCGCCGCGAACACCGCAGGGCGACGCCGGCGCCCGGCCGCTCCGACGCGCGGACCGGCGAGCGGCAACGGTCGTTCGCCGGGAATCCGTCCGCGCCGCCCAGATCATGACCCGCTTCCTCCTGCACGACGGCGACATCACCGCCGTGGACACCTCCTGCCTGGACGCCCTGACCCCGCCTCCCTGGTAGCGCGATCGCGCACGCCGGCCGAGGCTCGAGGGGTACCTCTCGCGGTCCGGGCCGGAGACAGCGCGACCGAACACGCCGGGCGCGACGCCCGCCCGCGACATCCGCGGAAGATCCCGCCGCGCGAGCGGAGCGGGGACGCACGTTGACGGTGCGCCCGCGCCGGTCCACGATCCCTCTCGGCCCGCGGCCGGACGGGACCGGCGGGGGGCGCCGGCACGCGCTGCGGGGCCGAAGGGGGCCCGAATGAGGCGACTCCACCTCCTGGTGTGCCTGGCGCTGCCGGCCGCGGGCGCGACGGCCTGCGGCGACGACGCGCAACCCGCCGCGGACGGCGGCGACGAGGGCACCGGCGACGAGGGCCGGACCGACGCGGACGCGCACGCCGAGGCGGAGGCGCGGGACGATGCGGATGCCGACGCCGGCGCCGAGTGCGAGG
>JAAZOP010000031.1 GCA_012797735.1 Myxococcales bacterium | reverse complement strand
GGGTGTCCAGCACGGCGCCACGAGGGGAGGCACGGGCAGAGGATGGGCGGAAGCACAGGAGACGCACGGCCCGGGTGTCCAGCACGGCGGCACCACCGCAGGCACGGGCGCGGGATGGGCGGAAGTTCGGGGGGCGCGGTGGATCCTCGGTGTCATCACGGCGGCCGTGGCCCTGGGGTGCCCCGCTCCGCCGGGCGGACCGGCCGGGGCCGGCGAGGCCGCCGTCGAGGCCTGCGCGGCACTCGAGGACCCCGACGACCGCGCGGTCTGCGACGCACGCCGCGACGAACTCGACGAACTGACGCGCACCGCCGCGCAGAACATGAGCCTCGACGACCGCCGCCGGGCCCTCGACCTGCTCAACAGCGAGCCGTGCTTCCCGCTGGCATCGACCTGCGAGACGCTCGCCCGACGCCTGGAGGACGAACCCGACGCCGCGACGCGCGTCGCCGTCGCCGCGGCCGCGAGTTGCCGCTGCGGCGGCCGCGCCTGGACGCTGCTCGCCGAACGGATCCGCACGGCGGGCGACGCCCGGGAGCGGCTGGCGCTGATCCAGGTGACGGGCGACGCGATCGTCCGCGGTCGCGCGGAGGGAGCCTCGGAGCGCGAGATGCTGGCGCTGGCCAACGTGCTCGTCGCGCGGCTCGACGACGCCGCGGAGGACCCGGCGGTGCGGGGCGCCGCGGCGGGGTTGATCCCGCTGCTCGGGGTCGAACACGCGACGGATCGGCTGCTCGGTTTCACCGACGACGAGGACCCGACGGTGCGGCTGCGGGCGCAGGTGGCGGCGGGCCAGGCGCCCGCGGTGGTACCCGGACTGCTCGACCGGCTCCGTTCGCCGGAGCCGCGCGCGCGGGCCGAGGCGCTGGCGCTGCTGCACGTGGCGAGCGAGGCGGGGGGTGCGGACCCCGCGGTGACGCTCGAGGCGATGCTGATCGGCGGCGAGGACCCTTCGCCGGAGGTGCGCGAGACGGCGGGGCGGTTCGACCCGACGCTGCTCCTGTTCGACGACCGGCCGCGGCTGGCGCGGGTCGCGGCGGCGCACCTGTTGCGGGGCGAGGTGATCCGCGAGGCTCCGGCGGACCTGTCGCTGCTGCCGGTGCGCGAGATGGTGACCTCGACCGTGCGCCGGCAGGTGCTGGCCGCCGCGGCGCTGCTCGCGGCCGGCGTCCCCGGCCCGTCCGAGGGGGCGGGCGAGGGTTCGACGGCCGCGCCGTTCGGGACGCTCGAGACGCTGGTCGAAGCGGCCGACGTCGAGACGCGCCTGGCGGCGCTGGCCGCGCTCCGCGCCGGCCTGGAAGAGGCGGCGACGGTGCGGCGCCCTCCCGACCGCAACCCGCTGGTCGAGGCGATCCGCCGGGTGCAGGGCGACCGCGTCCGCGTGCTGCTGTCGCTCGGCGGCGCGGCCGTCGCGCCCGGCGCCTGGGAGGCGCTGCTGCCGACCTCGGCCCGCCGGGCGCTGGAACGGCCGCTCGAACGCGCCCTGCTGGACCTGCACGCGCGGGTCGCGGCGTGGCTCGTGCCGGGCGGCGACGAGACGAGCGAGCGGGCGCGGCTGACGTACCTCTACGAGGGGTTGTTCCGCCGGGGTTTCGCGGACGAGACGGCCGCGGCGGCGGAGGCGGCCGGATTGGAAGCGGCGGCGCGCGCGGCCGACCTGGTGCTCGAGGCGGAGCGGCGGGCGGAGGTGGCGGCGACGTGCCTGTCGGACGCCGGGACGCCGTGGACCGCCGGCTTCCCGCGGGCGCTCGGCGAGCTGCAGGCGCTGGCGGCGGCCGCGGCCCAGACGCGGTGCCTCGACGAGGATCTGGCGCTGTTGCTGGACGACCTGGCGCGCGCCTGCGGGGCCGCGGCGGGCCCGGCGCGCGCGGTGGTCGAGGAGCGTTGCGCCGCGCCGCGCTAGGGACGCGGCTGCTTCCCGCCGGAGGCGGGCGAGCGAGAGCCGGAAGGGCCGGAGACGAGGCGAGCGGGGGCACGCGGGGGAACGAAGGCGGAGGAGACGGATGAAGCTCAAGTTCCTGGGTGCGACCGGCACGGTGACCGGGTCGAAGTACCTGCTGGAGACGTCGCGAGCCCGGGTGCTCGTCGACCACGGGCTGTTCCAGGGGCACAAGGAGCTGCGGGAGCGGAACTGGGCGCCGCTGCCGGTCGAGGCGAAATCGATCGACGCGGTGGTGGCGACGCACGGGCACGTCGACCACATCGGGGGCCTGCCGCTGCTGGCGCGGGAGGGGTTCCGCGGGCCGATCCACGCCTCGACAGGGACGTACGACGTGGCGCAGTTCATCCTGCCGGACTCGGCGCGGCTCCAGGAGGAGGACGCGGCGTACGCGAACCGGAAGGGGTTTTCCAAGCACGCCCCCGCGCGACCCCTGTACGACGAGAAGGACGCGCGGCGGGCGCTGCAGTTGTTCGTGCGCTGGCGCTACCGGCAGCCGTTCGGGGTGGCGCCGGGGGTGACGGCGGAGTTCCTGCCGGCGGGGCACATCGTCGGTTCGGCGCACGTGCTGTTGACGGTGGAGGACGGCGGGGCGCCGGTGCGGATCGTGTTCTCGGGCGACGTCGGTCCGTACGACGCGCCGATCCTGCCGGACCCGTCGCCGCTGCCGGAGTGCGACCACGTGCTGGTGGAATCGACCTACGGGAACCGGGAGCACGAGGCGGTCGATCCGCGGGACGAGCTGGCGGAGTTGATCTCGACGACGGTGCGGCGGGGCGGCCGGGTGGTGATTCCGGCGTTCGCGGTCGGGCGGACGCAGGAGGTGTTGTACCTGCTCAACGAACTGCTCGAGGCGGGGCGGATTCCGCCGGTGCCGGTGATCGTGGACTCGCCGATGGCCGAGCAGGCGACGCAGGTGGTGGTGCGGCACGCGGAGGACCACGACGAGGAGATGCGGGCGCGGGCGCGGAGCGGGGCGCCGCTGGCGTTCCGCCGGGCGGCGATCCCGAAGGGGCCGAACGGCTCGCGGGCCAGCGCGCGGGGTCGGCGGCCGGCGGTGGTCATTTCCGCCTCCGGGATGGCGACGGGCGGGCGGGTGCTGCACTACCTGCGCACGCTGCTGCCGGACCCGCGCAACACGGTGCTGCTGACGGGGTTCCAGGCGGCGGGGACGCGCGGCCGGCGGCTGCAGGACGGCGAGAAGACGCTGAAGATCCACGGCGAGTGGGTGGCGGTGAACGCGCAGGTGGCGATGATCCACCGGTTGTCGGCGCACGCCGACCGGCACCAGCTCCTGCGCTGGTTGCGCACGGCGCCGCGCCCGCCGAAGCGGGCCTTCGTCGTGCACGGCGAGCCCGAGGCGGCGGCGGCGCTGTGCGACGCCATCCGGCGGGACCTCGGGTGGGAGGCGACGGTGCCCGAGTACCTGCAGGAGGTGCAGCTCTAGCGGCGGACCATGGACGGGCTGGTGTCGCTGGACGAGCGTCTGTTCCTGGCGATCCACGGCACGTGGTCGCCGGAGTTCGACGCGTTCTTCTCCGTCGCGACGTACCTCGGGCACGGCGTGGTCCTCGCGCTGCTGGTGCTCGGGCCGATGGCGTTGTGGGACCGCCCGAGGCTGCGGGCGCACGCCGTCGCGATGGTGCTCTCGGTGGCGCTGGGGGCGCTGGCGGTCGAGGGGCTCAAGTCGGCGGTGGGGCGGGACCGGCCGGCGGCGCACTTCGCGGGGCGGGGGATCGAGGTGCGGATGCCGGCGGGCGCGCTGTACGACCGGTCGTTCCCGTCGGGGCACACGCAGGCGGCGGCGGGCGCCGCGACGTACGTCGCCCTGCTCTACCCCGGGCTGGCGCCGTGGGCGGCGTTCGGGGCGTTGCTGGTCGGCTGGTCGCGGATCTACCTCGGGGTGCACTTCCCGCTGGACGTTCTCGCCGGGGCGCTGGTGGGGGTGCTGTTCTCGGTGGCGGGGTTCACGCTGCGCCGGCGCGTGCGGTGAGCGGCTACGCGGCGTCGCGGGCGGACTTCCTCCAGGTCCAGAGCAGGTTGACGACGAAGTTCCAGGCGGTGGCGACGCCGATGCCGATCAGCACGGCGAGGCGGTCATCGATCCCGAGCCAGCGGAAGCAGAGCATGGAGACGCCCCACTGGATGGCGGCGCCGCCGAGGGAGACGAGGTAGAAGCGGCCGAGGCGGCGGAGCTTGCCGGCGGAGCCGCCGGTGCGGCGGTCGCGGAAGGTCCACGCCTCGTTGAGCAGGAAGTTGGTGAGGATCGAGACGGCGATGCTGGCGACGAGGGCGGTTTCTTCGAGGAAGCCGAGCCAGCGGGTCAGCGGCAGGTAGACGCCGTAGTTGACGACGACGCCGGAGCCGCCGACGGCGCAGAACTTGAGGAACCGGCCGACGGGCAGCGCGCGGAGGCGGCCGGCGAACGACACGTCAGCCGGCCTTCCGCGCCAGTTCCTGGCGCGGGACGCGGAAGCGCAGTCCCCAGACCTTCGCCAGGCCTTCGAACAGGATCCGCCGGGACATCTTCGAGGTGCCGACGCGGCGGTCGGGGAAGACGATCGGGATCTCCTCGATGCGGAAGCCGCGCAGGAAGGCCCGGTACTTCATCTCGATCTGGAAGGCGAACCCGGCGGACTCGACGAGGTCGAGGTCGAGCGATTCGAGGACGCGGCGGTTCCAGCCGACGAAGCCCGCGGTGAGGTCGCGGACGGGGATGCCGAGGACGGTGCGGGCGTAGAACGAGCCGCCGGAGGAGATCAGCTTGCGGGCCGCGCTCCAGTTCTCGGTGCCGCCGCCCGGGACCCAGCGCGAGCCGACGACGACGTCGGCGCGGTCGAGCGTTTCCAGCATCGCCGGAAGGTACTTGGGGTCGTGCGAGAAGTCGGCGTCGAACTCGACGAGCTTGGCGTAGCCGCGGGCGAGGCCCCAGCGGAAGGCATCGAGGTAGGCGCGGCCGAGCCCTTCCTTGCCCGGCCGGTGGAGCACGAAGACCTGGGGGTCGCGCGCCGCCAGCTCGCCGGCGAGCTTCCCGGTGCCGTCGGGGGAGTTGTCGTCGACGACCAGCACGTGGGCGCCGGGGACGGCCCGGCGGACCGCCTCGACGATCGGGCCGACGTTGTCCCGCTCGTTGTAGGTCGGGATGCAGATCAGTGCGCGGCCCGTGCCGTCCGGTTGCGCTGGTCGCGATTCCGCCATCGCGCCCCTCGATCCTCCCTCGCGGGCCCCATAGCATGGTCGCGGGAAGACGACAAACCGCGGGGGCGGCCTCGGGAGGCGTGCCGGGGCGGGTCCGGGTCGCCGAGGCGGGGACGTCGCGCGCCGTGACGTTCGGCACCGGGAACTCGCCGCGGGCCGGGGAGGAGCCACCCGCCGGCTCGGGAGAACCTGCGACTGTCCCCGAACGAGTCCGGGGATGTCTGCCAACCTGCATGCCCGTCACGTGCCACGCCGGGTGCTGCGAGGAGAACATGTTGTGGAGAGGACGCTACCTGCCGGCGGTGCTCATGCTCGATCCCGGCCTGGAGTCCGCGTGGTCCCCGGACTTCATGCTCGGCGTCGAGATCGGCCCGAGGCGCAGCGGCGTCTCGACGGCGGCGTCGACGGCGGCGGCGAAGGCGCGGAACGCCGGGTAGTCGGCCGGTTCGATCCGCTGGGCGGGAAGGCGCAGGGAACGCCGGATCTCGATCGTGGCGGGGTCGCCGGTTTCGGCGACCCGCTGGGCGAACGAGCCGAAGGGCGTGGCCAGGTCGAGCGGCGCGACGTCGAGCGCGGCCTGCGGGGCGACGCCGCGGGCGACGATCGTCCATTCCTCGACCACGGAGGCCGGCAGCAGCAGAGGGTGCCGCCGTTCGGCGAGGGCGGCGAAACGGTCGCGCCAGCGGTGCGGGACGGCGAGCGTCGTCGCGCCGCCGGGGCCGGGCGGCAGCCGGATCGTCGCGAAGACGACCAGCGGACCTTCGCGCGACTCGGCGCCGTCCACCCCCACCGACTCGAACGAGGCGCCGCGGCCGAAGTGGGGAAAGGCGTAGGCGCGGACGTGCTCCGCGAGCCGCTCGGCCGACCCTTCGGCGAGCGTCTGTCGCAGGGCGGCGGCGGCGAGGCCGCGGAGCGTGGCGCGGGCCTCGAGCGCGACGATGCCGTCGCGCACGCGCGCCTCGATCCGGACCTCGTTCGGCGCCTCCTCGAGCGCCGGGACGGCGCCCTCGCCCGGTGCCGGGGCGACGCGCACGGCGGGGCGGCCGCCGACGTTGGGGGGCAGTTCGCCGAACGGCACGAAGTCCTCGGCGGCGTAGACCCAGACCCCGGCGGCGCGCAGCAGCGGCACGGCGTAGTCCCCGTCGAACCACAGGCCGGGCGGGACGTCGCCGCGGCTCGCCGGCGAGGCGTACCACAGTTCCGGTTCGAGTCCCGCGCGGCGGGCCAGCTCGTAGAGGAGGAGCGTGCGGTCCCCGCGGCCGCGCAGGAACACGGCCCGCGGGGTATCGGCGGGGTCGGGCGCCGAGCGGACCTCGTCGAGGACGCGGTCGTACAGCGCGCGGAGCGCGGCGCGCGGTTCCGGGGCCACGGCGGCCGCGGCGGTCCACGCGTCCATCCCGGGGTCGCCGCGGAGGCGCCGCGCGGTGCGCCGGGCGAAGAACTCGGCCGCGCGTTCCAGCGTGCAGCCGGTGCAGGCGCGCACGTTCGGCAGGACGTCCTCGGCGTCGGGCGCCCAGGGTTCGAGCGGCTGGGGGCGGACGTTCTCGGCGAGCCAGCGGCGCACGACCAGCCCCTCGAGGTCCGCGACCTGCGGTTCCGGCGTCCCGGGCCCGGCGTCCCAGCGCAGCTCGACGCCGGCCGGGTGGACGATCGCGTACTCGCTGCGGCCGAGCCACTCGTCGGGGGCGGCGAAGAAGAACGTCGGGGGCGCGGCGCCGCCGGGAAAGATCGCCGACGGCGCGGTCTCGACGACGTACTCGACGTCCGCGTAGTCGCCGGCGGCCAGACCGACGAGCGGGTAGTCGCGGGCGCCGGCGCGGTCGGTCGCGTGGACCGAGGTGCCGTCCGGGTGGATCGTGCGGAGCGCGACGATCCGGGCGTCCGGGGGCACCGCGACCTGTCCCAGCTCCTCGGCGGCGGCGGAGCTGCCGGCCCGGGCCAGGCGGTGGACCTGCATCGTCCCCGAGCCGTCGGCCCGGAGGCGCAGCACGACCTGGTCGAGGACGACGAGGCGCGGCGGGTCGCCGGCCGTCCCGGCCGCCTCGTGGAGCCGCACGCGCTGCAGGCCGTCCTCGCGCAGCGGCAGGCCGTCGCCCGACAGACGCCGGGTCGCCGCCGCGCCGTGCGGCCCGGGGCGCAGCGTCACGTGCCGTTCGAGCGCCGCGAGCGCCTCGTCGTCGCGGCCGAGCGCGCCGAGGGCATCGAAGAGGATCCAGGCGTTCGGCGGGTCGGCGATCCGCAGGTCGGCG
>JAAZOP010000394.1 GCA_012797735.1 Myxococcales bacterium | reverse complement strand
TGCGTGTAGCTCTCGGTCGTGGAGATGTCGGCGTGCCCGAGCATCGTCTGCACGGAGCGCAGGTCGGC
Source organism: Myxococcales bacterium (assembly GCA_012797735.1). Classification (GTDB taxonomy): domain Bacteria; phylum Myxococcota_A; class Polyangia; order DRWM01; family JAAZOP01; genus JAAZOP01. Next base: position 3,756 of record JAAZOP010000394.1, on the reverse strand, counting down.
GCCGTGGACGAGCAGATGGGTGGCGAACGAGTGGCGAAGCCAGTGCGGCGAGACATCGCCGCGGATGCCGGCCCGGCGGGCGTACTGCTGGACCTTGCGCCAGAAGTGGACGCGGGACATGGCGCCCCCCTTCCGGCTCACGAACAGGGCGTCCTCGCCCGCGCGGGCCCACCGGCCGCGCACCTCGAGGTAGGCCCGCACCTTCGCCGCCGCGACCTCGCCGAGCGGCACGAGGCGGCGGCGCTGGCCCTTGCCGTAGGCCGAGACGTAGCCCACCTCGAGGTTCAGGTCGCCCCAGCGCAGGCGGCACAGTTCGGAGACGCGCAGGCCGGCGGCGTACATCACGTGCAGCATCGCCGAGTCCCGCACCCCTTCCGGCGTCCGCTCGTCGGGCGCCGCCAGCAGCGCCAGGACCTCGTGCTCCTGCAGCAGCTTCGCCAGGGCGCGGGGCAGGTGGGGCACCTTCACCCGGCGGGCGGGGCTGGTCTTGAGGGTTCCCTCGTCGACGAGGAAGCGCAGAAAGGAGCGCACGGCGGACAGCAGGCGGGCGACGGAGCGGGGGGCGAGGCCGTCCCGGGAGGCGGCGACGAGCAGCGAGGTGACGTCCTCCTCGGTGGCGTTCTCGAGCGTCCGGCCGCGGCGTTCGAGATGGTCCGCGAAGCGGCGCAGGTCGCCGGCGTAGCTCGCCACGGTGTGCCTCGAGCAGCCCCGTTCGACTTCGAGGTGGTACAGGAACCGGTCGATCTGCGCCCGCACGGCCCCATGCTACCCGGCCGGCGTCCGGCGCGCCACTTCGCCGCGTGGCGCCGAACCGGGTCCCTCTGCTAGGGTGGCGGCGTGTACGATCCGCGAGCCAACAGCGTGCTGCTGGGCGTGGTGTTCGCGGCGGCGATCCTGCTCAGCATCGTGTTGCGGCGGGCCAAGACGCGCCGGCTCAACCTGTTCGTGCTGTTCTGCGGCTCGCTGCTGCTGTGGTACCTGCTGGAGCTGTTCCACGCCTGGCAGCCGGCGGAGCACTGGAACCGACTGGCCAGCGCGGCCCTGGTGCTGCTGCCGCAGACGGCGATCCGGTTCTTCCATGCGTTCCGCGGCGCCGAGTCCCGCAGCTCGCCGTTCGTCCGCGTCGGCACCGCGCTCGGCATCGTGGCGGCCGCGGCGGTCGTCTCGCCGTGGTGGCAGGAGCCCGCCGTCGGCTGGGGGCTGTTCGCCTACAGCGGCGGCCTGCTGTACGGCGCCTGCCTGTACCTGTACCGCTGGTCGCGCCGGGTGACGTCGCGGGTGGAGAGCGCGCGGATCCGCGTCCTGGTCATCGGCGGCGCCGCGGCGCTCACCTTCTCGCTGCTCGACTACCTGCCCCGCGTCGGCATCGATTTCCCGCCCGTCGGACCGATCCTGACGATGATCTTCATGTACACCCTGTCCCAGGCGCTCCTCCTGTACCGGCTGCTCGACCTGTACGAGCTGGTCGGACGCTTCGCGGTGCTGGGGGCGCTGGCGGTGGCGCTGGCGGGGATCTTCTACGCCCTGGTGCAGTGGATCGGCACCTCGACCTGGTTCTTCCTCAACGCGATCGCCGCGGCGTTCGTGATCCTGATCGTGTTCGACCCGCTGCGCACGGCGGTCGAGGAGAAGATGGGCCAGATCATCGTGCGCGAGCGGTCGCAGTTCGAGGCGGCGGCGCTGGCGCTGCGGCGCCGGCTGGGTCGGCTGCGGACCGTGGAGGAGATCGCCGGCGCCGTGATCACGCTGCTCGAGGAGAGCCGCCGCTACAGCCACGGGGCGCTGTACCTGCTGTCGGCGGACGGCCTGTCGCTGGTCCGACGCGGCTGCTTCGGCCCGCCCCCGGTGCCGGAGCTGGACGTGACGGCCGCCCGCCCGCTCCTCGAACAGTTCACCGGCGACGAACCGGTGCGCCGCCGCGACCTGCGGCGCCAGCGCGAGACCGCGGCCGAGCAGGGCGACGTGCGGCGGGTCGAGGCGCTGGACGTGGCGTTGAACCTGTTCGACGACCTGCGCGCCGACACGGTCTTCCCCGTGCGCGGCGAATCGCGGACCCTGGGACTGCTCGCCGTGCGCGACGAACGGATGCCGGAGGGACTCGGGCCGGACGAGGAGATCGGGCTGGCGCCGATCGCCGTGCAGATCGCGATCGCCGCGGAGAACATCGAGATCTACCGCCAGCTCAAGGTGCGCGACCGCCTGGCCGTCGTCGGCGAGATGTCCGCCGGCCTGGCCCACGAGATCCGCAACCCGCTGGGCTCGATCAAGGCCGCCGCCCAGATCCTGGCCGAAGACCCGCCCCCCGACTCGCGCGAACTGGTCGAGATCCTCGTCGAGGAATCGAACCGCCTCAACCGCGTCGTCACCGACTTCCTCGAGTACTCCCGCCCGCGACCCGCGGAACACGCCCAGGCCGACGTCTCCGCCGTGCTCCGGCGCTGCGTGCAGATGCTGGCCGCCGAATTCGGTGACGGGCTCGAGATCGAGGCCGCCGCCGGCGAGGCCCTCCCGGCCGTCCCCGTCGACCCCGACCGCCTGCTCCGCGTGTTCCTCAACCTGGGCCTCAACGCCGCACAGGCGATGAACGGCAAGGGCCGCCTCGAAATCGTCACCGCCGTCCGCCGCGACTCCGGAACGACCGTCCCCGGTCGCCCCGCGGCCGCCGCCAACCGGATCGCCATCCGCTTCCGCGACCACGGCCCCGGCATCCCGCCGGAGATCGTCCCGCGGATCTTCATCCCGTTCTTCACGACCCGGGAACGCGGCACCGGCCTGGGCCTCGCCCTGTCCCAACGCATCGTCGAGGACGCGGGCGGCACGATCGAGGTGCACAGCGAACCGGGCCGCGGCAGCGATTTCACCGTGGTGCTCCCGGCCGTCGAGCCGAACGGCGGGGGAAACCGCAGCTGAGGACCGCGGTCCTCGAAAGGAGCCACCGATGCAGGATCCGAGCCCGATCCGTTCCGCGTGCACCGCCGCCGCCGTGCTGCTCGCCGCCCTCGCCGGCTGCAAGAAGGCGCCGGCCGAGTCCCCCGCGCCGCCGCCTCCTCCTCCCTCCGCGCCGGGACAGCCCGACGTCGCGACGACCGCGGCCGAGGACGTCGCGGAGAACTCGAAGCTCGTCGCCGGCGAGGACGAGGATTTCGTCGCGCGACCCTGCTGGAACGGCTCCGACTGGGTCGCGCGCGACGCCGTCGGCCGGCCGCCCGGCAGCGCCGACCGCTGCGGCCGCCTCGGCGGCAAGCCGTTCGACGAAGCTCCCCTGGAACTCCTCGCCGGTCGCCTCTCGGTCCGGGGTCCGCAGGGCTCGCGGCTGCTGCCCCGCACGCCCGGCGTGATGGCCGCGCCCGAGGCGCCCGAGAAGGAAACGCGGGTGTTCTGCGAGGACGGCGACGAGAAGTTCGTGCTGATGGCGTGGGAGCTGTTCCGGTCCGCCGGCGAACGCCTCGGAACCCAGGTCCGCGCCGAGGTGGAACGGGGAACCGCCGGCAGCAACACCGCCTGGTGCGTCGAGCCGCTGGCGCCCGGCGCCGGCGGACTGCGCGCCTACGCGCTGGTCCCCGACCGGCTGCCGGCCGAAGGCGAGGCGCTGCCGGTGCTGGGCGTCCTGGCGGCCCACCCGGACGGCCTGGTGCAGCTCCTGCGGTGGTACGTCAACCCGCCCCTGGCCTCCGACGCCGCCGGCTGCATCGCCCTGGCCCGCCGCGCCGCCGCGACGCTCGCCGCCGGCCCGCGCCGCATCCCGCGCGAGGCGGG
>JAAZOP010000393.1 GCA_012797735.1 Myxococcales bacterium | reverse complement strand
GGCGGAGTCGATGCGCCGCGGCGGGAGGCCGGCGCTGCCCCCGGTCCGAGCGGGCGCCGTGCGCGCGGGCGAGGGGTTCCATGTCGCGTGAGCCGGTCGCCCCGCAGCCGCTGGACGCGCCCCGCTACGTGCTGTGGGAGATCACGCGCGCGTGCAACTTCCGCTGTCGCCACTGCGCCCAGGGAGGCGGCCCGCGGCGGACCGGCGAGCTGTCGACGGCGGAGGCGCTGGCGCTGTGCGACCGGTTGATCGCCTGGGGCGTCGGCTCGGTCTGCCTGATGGGCGGCGAGCCGCTCGTGCGCCCCGACTGGTTCCGGCTCGCCGAGCGCCTGCGGGCGGCCGGGCTGCCGGTGGGCATCGTCACCAACGGCTGGTTGCTGGACGAACGGCGGATGGCGCGGATCGAGGCGCTCGGACTCCAGCAGGTCTGCCTGAGCCTCGACGGGGCCTCCGCGGCGGTCCACGACGACATCCGGCAGAAGCCCGGCGCCTTCGACCGGGTCCTGGCGGCGCTGGACCGCCTGGCCGCGGCCGGCGTGCCCGACCGGAAGATCCTGACCGCGGTCAGCCGCCGGAACCTGGCCGAGCTTCCCGCGATGCTCGACCTGCTGCTGGCCCGCGCCGGCGGCTTCTCGTGGAGCGTGCTCGTGGCGAGCGTCCACGACCCGGAGCGGTTCGACCCGCTGGACGCCCTGGACGCGGCGGAGCACGTCGCGGTGGCGCGCTTCCTCCGGCAGGCCCGCCGGCGTGCCGGGCGCCGGCTCCAGGTCGAGGGGAGCCACGGGCTGGGGTACTTCGCCGGCGGCCTGCGCGACCGCGACCTCCACGACTGGGTCTGGCGCGGCTGCGTCGCCGGAATCGAATCGCTCGGCATCCGCAGCGACGGCGACGTGGTGGGCTGCCTGGTGCTGGGGGACGAGTTCGTCGAGGGGAATGTGCGGCGGCGCGACCCCGCGGCGATCTGGAGGGACCCGCGGGCCTTCGGCTACACGCGCCGCTTCCGCCGCTCCCGCCTGCGCGGAGCCTGTCGCGGCTGCCGTTTCGGGGCGGTGTGCCGGGGCGGATGCGTCCACCGGGCGGTCGAGGGGTCCGGCCGGCCGTTCGAGGCGCCGGTCTGCCTGCGCCGGATGGAACGAGGAGCGCCGCGTTGAGGCACGCGCTGCCGGTCGATCTGATCAGCGTCAACGTCGAGCTGACGCTCGCCTGCAACCTGCGCTGCGCCCATTGCGGGTCCACCGCGGGCCGCCCGCGACCCGGGGAGCTGACCACCGCCGAGTTTCTCCGCCTGGTCCGGGACCTGCGGGGGATCGGATGCCGCGAAATGTGCCTGCTGGGGGGCGAGCCGTTCCTGCGCCGCGACTGGTTCGGCATCGCCGAGGCGGTCTGCGCCGCCGGCATGGACCTCGTGCTGATCACCAACGGCCTGCTCGTCACCCCCTCCCTCGTCGAACGGCTCCGCCGCCTCCCCCGGCTCGACCGGATCGGCGTCAGCCTCGACGCCGCGACCCCCGAGGTCCACGACCGGATCCGCGGCCGGCCGGGATCGTTCGACGCGGCCTGGCGCGCGATCCGCCTGCTCGTCGAGGCCGGCTTCGAGGTCGGGGCGATCACCACCGTGTCGAGATGGAACCTCGGGGAACTGCCCCGCCTGCGCGACCTGCTGCTCGGCCGCAACGTCACCTGGCAGATCCAGACCGCGACGCCCCAGGGCGGCCGCTTCGACCGCCGGCTGGCGCTCGCGCCGCGCGCGTACTACCGCGTCGGGCGGTTCATCGCCGACTGCCGGCGCCGTCACACGGTCGACGAACTGCCGGTGGCCGGGGCCCACGGCGTCGGCTACTGCTCGTCGCGGCTCGGACCGGTCGGCGAGCTGCCGGACTGGCACGGCTGCGCCGGCGGCCTCGCCACGCTGGGCATCACCAGCGACGGCGGCGTCAAGCCGTGCCTGTCCCAACCCGACGACCGGCTCGTCGGCAACATCCGGACCCGGCCCCTGGCCGACATCTGGGCGGACGACTCCCTGTTCCGCCGCACGCGCCGGTTCCGGATCGAGATGCTGCGCGGCTTCTGCCGCGACTGCGAGCATGCCCGGACCTGCCGCGCGGGCTGCCCGAACGTCGCCCTCGCCGCCAGCGGCTCGGACGGCGACAACCCGCTCTGCTTCCACCGGATCGAGGTCGAGGCGGCGGAGCGC
>JAAZOP010000392.1 GCA_012797735.1 Myxococcales bacterium | reverse complement strand
AGTGACGGATCTTCCCGCGGCACGGGCTCCCGGGGTGACGGATCTTCCTGCGGCACGGGCTCCCGGGGTGACGGATCTTCCTGCGGCGCGGGTTCCCGGTGTGACGGATCTTCCTGCGGCACGGGTTCCCGGTGTGACGGATCTTCCTGCGGCACGGGCTCCCGGAGTGACGGATCTTCCCGCGGCACGGGCTCCCGGTGTGACGGATCTTCCTGCGGCACGGGCTCCCGGTGTGACGGATCTTCCGACACCGTTGGCCCCCGGGATGACCGATCTGCCCCAGGCGGCGCCGGATCCGTTTGCCAGCCTGGATCTTCCTGCAGCGCGAGGCGCGGGGTCGGCCGAGGTTCCGCGGCTGCAGACCGATCCGTTCGCGGGTCTCGATCTTCCGGCTGCGGGGAAGGGGGCTGCCGGTGCCTCGGGCGGGATCTCGTTGTCACCCCCGCCGGCGGGGTCCGACGCGGCGGCGGGGCGTCCGCCTTTGGTGGTGCCGCCGGAGCCAGGGCCGTCGGCGGCGGTGGCGACGGGTGTCCAGGGGGGCGCGGCGTTCGGCGAGTTGGACCTCGGCGAGCCGTCCGACGCGCCGGCGCTGGAGGAGTCCGGTGGTCCGCGGGCCGGTGTGGGTCCGGCGGGTACGGAGATGTCGCTCGACCTGGACACGGCGCGGGTCTCGGCGGTGCCGCCGTCGGCGCCGGTGAAGGCGCCGCCGGTCGAGGCGGCGCGGAAGAAGGTCCGGGATTCGACGTCGCGGGTGGCGCTGCTGTTGCTGCTGTTGTTGCTCGGGGCGGCGTGGGCCGTCGTGCCGTTCGCGCTCGGGTACGGGTGGTTCGCGACGAAGCTGATCGCGGGCGAGGAGAAGGAGACCGTCGCGACCGCGGGGTCCACGACGGCCGGTCCCGAGGCGGGCGCGGCGGTCGATGCCGGCACGGCGCCGGCGGAGGCGGGTGCGGACGGCGGGCCGGAGATGTGGGGCGACATGCCGGCGATCGACGAGCGGTTCCTGGAACAACCCGATCGGTTGCTCGGCGAGGTGACGCTCGAACAGTACGTCGCCGCCGGCAACCAGCTGCTGCGGTTGCAGGACCCGTACTACCTGACGACCGAGCGATTCGACCGGTTGTGCCAGGTGCGGGCGCTCAACTGGCTGGTGCCGGCCAAGCGCAGTCAGGTGCTGCGCAAGTTCCGCGAGCTGGCCCGTCAGGCGTTCGATCGGGCGCTGGAGCGCAATCCGACGTCGCCGGCGGCCATGGCCGGCATGGGCCGCATTGCGCTCCTGGACGGCGATGTCTCCAAGGCGATCGGCATCTTCGAGCGGGCGGCGGGCCAGGAGCCGGGGAACCCCGAGTACCTGCTGTTGCAGTTCGAGGCGGTGTTGCGGCTCAAGACGACGGAGCGGCTGGCGCGCGCGGAGAAGCTGCTGGCGCAGATCGAGACGATGCTGCCCGACGACATCCGGGTCGCGCTGGGCCGGGGCGACCTGAACCTGGCGTACCAGGACTGGCCGAAGGCGGAATTCCACTACCTCGCGGCCCGGGACCGCGTGCGGGCGAGCCGTGGCGTGGCGGTGCCGTGCACGGAGGACGCGTGCGCGACGGGGGAGGCGGGGGCGGACGCGTCGTCGCCGGCGCCGTCCGTCCCGCCGGTCGACGACGAGCTCGTGCAGCAGGTCTATGCGCGGCTGGCGGAACTGTACGGGCGCCTGGCGATCCTGCGGCAGAGCGGTGAGATCACGGCGGGCGACCCGAACTTCGGCGTCGAGCCGGCCGAACTGCTCGGGCGGGCCCGGGCGGCGCACGACGAGGGGCGGGTGTTGCTGGCCCGTCCCGTGGCGCTCGATGCGGCCTACGGCATGGTGCTGGCGCGGTTCGCCCTGGCCAGCCGCAGCGAGGCGGCGTTCGACGAGGCGTTGGAGGTCCTGTCCGGGGTGGAGCGCGCCGCGGCCGATCTCCTCGCCATGCCGCTCGACCCGATGTTCTACCTCGGACTCCTGTACCGCGACCGGCGGCAGCTCGACCGCGCCCGGGAGGTCTTCGAACGGATCTCCGAGCAGGACGAGAACTACCCCGGCCTGTTCATGATGCAGGTGCAACTCACGTACACCCCCGAGGTGCTGGTCGAGCGCCTGCCGGCGTACCTCAAGCGGCTGGAGGAGGATCCGGAGAACCCCGAGTTCATGTTGCGAGTCGGCGTGTCGGCGTACTTCGCCGGACAGTACGACCTGGCGAAGGAGAAGCTGGAAGCCGTGCTGGCCCGCGACCCGGATGCCCCGGACGCCAACCATTTCCTCGGGCGGGTGCTGTTCGAGCAGGGACACTACGCCGAGGCGAAACCGTACCTCTTGCGGGCGATCGAACGCACCGTGACGCCCGTGGCCTCGTACCATCTGTTCCTCGGCCGACTCTACGAGATCGAGGGCAACCAGCCGGAGGCGATCGCCCGCTACAAGCAGGCCAAGACGCTCGACAACGAGTCGTGGGAGGCGTTCTGGCGGCTGGGGGAGATCTACACCCGCCTGCGCATCGCCGATCGAGAGGATAGCCCGCAGGCGCTGCTTCAGCGCGCGGTGGAACTGCGGCCGTCGAGCGCCGCGGTGCACGCCTCGTTGGGACGCTACTACCAGGAGCTGGGCAACGATCCGGCCGCTGCGATCACCCACCTGCGCCGGGCCCTCGAGCTGCAGGACCAGGGCGGCGATCTCGCGCCGGAGCAGGTCGGTCTGGTCTGCGCGCAACTCGGCAAGTTGCTCGAGGAATCCGAGCCCGACGCCGCGGCGGCGGTCTATCGCCGGGCGATCCGGACCGGCGTGACCCTCGAGGACGAGCAGCGCCGGGCGCGGCAGCAGCCGGACGCACGGCTCACCGTGCGCTGGTACTGGGAGGCCGTCTACCGGCTCGCCGACCTCCTCCGCAGCCGGCGCATGCTGCCCCAGGCGGCGACCTACTTCCGCTGGGTCCTGCCCTATGTGCCGGGCCAGCCGGAGGAGACCAACGCCCGCCGGGCGCTGGCCGTGATCGAACAGATGGTCCCCGCGCGCGAGATCGTGGCGCCCGAGCAGGCGCGGACGATGACCGAGTTGCCGTAGGGCGGGACCGGATCGCGGTCCTGCCGGAAGTCCGACCGGAGGGTCCGGACCGTCACTTGCGTCGTCGCCGGCGCCGACCCTTCGGTTCCGCCTCGGCCGGCGCCTCGGCCGGCGCCGTCTCCGGCGGCAGGTTGCGCGCCCGCCAGAACAGCCAGAGGCCCAGGAAGAACATCCCGATCGACACCCACTGCGACAGCGACAGGCCGAAGTAGCGGGGGTTGAGGCGGATGAACTCGACCAGCACGCGCGGGACCGCCTGCAGCACCAGGAACAGCCCGAGCATCACGCCGGTGCGGTGGATCCGCTTGCGCAGCGACCACATCAGGGCGAACAGCAGCAGCCCGGCGAGGATCTCGTACAGCGGCGTCGGATGCACGCGCACGTCGGGCGGATAGCGCAGGCAGGTCGAGAGGTCGGAGAGGTCGGTGCAGGTCGAGGGATCGATCGGCGGCCAGTGCGCGATCGCGCCCGACTGCATGCAGTGGAACCCGGGCGTCTCCACCAGCGTCGGGAACTGCATGCCCCACGGCAGGTCGGTGGCGATGCCGTAGCAGCCGTCGCCGGAAATCAGGCACCCGCCCCGGCCGAAACAGTAGCCGACCATCGCCGCAGGGCTCATCGCGTCGATCACGCGCAGGTACGGCGCCTTCGCCTTCCAGATCGTGTAGATCGTCGCCGCGGCCCCCGCCGCCAGCCCCCCGTACCAGGTCAGGCCGCCCTCGAGCAAAAGCGTCCGCAGCGGGTTCTCGGCCAGGTGCGACGGTTCCTCCAGGATCGAGAGCAACCGGGCGCCGATCACCCCCCAGATCGCCGCGTTGAACGTGATCCGCGAGGCGATGTCGGTGTCCAGCCCCTTCCGCCGGAGCTCCAGCCGGAACAGGTACCAGGCGACGAGGAACCCCAGCGCCATCATCACGCCGTAGGATCCGATCTTGAGCCAGCCCCACTGGATGACGTACGCGATCAACGGCGCCTCCTGCGGGCGGAGTTCCTACCAGCCCGGGACCCGCATTGCAACCGGGGGTTCGATCCACTACCTTGCCCGGCGTGCGCGGGCGGACGTCGGAACGGGGACCGATGCGCCGGGGGTCCTGGCGTCCCCTCCTTCCCGCGCTCGCCGCCGGACTCGCCGCGACCGCCTGGCTGGCGCCGGCCTCCTCGCGCGCCGGCGACCCGGAGCTGGAGTGGCGCACGTTCGAGACCCCGCACTTCCGCGTCAACTTCCCGGACTACCTCGAGCGCGTCGCGCGCCGCATCGCCCGCAAGCTCGAGGCGGCCCACCGCATCCTCGTCCCGCTGCTCGACTACGAGCCGGCGGAGGTCGCCGAGGTGGTCGTGACGGACGACACCGACAGCGCCAACGGCTCGACCCAGGTCCTCCCGTCCAACGTCCTGCGCTTCTACGCCATGCCGCCGTTCGACTTCTCGCCGCTCCAGGAATACGACGACTGGCTCGACCTGCTGGTCACGCACGAGTACACGCACCTGCTGCACCTGGACAACATCGGCGGGTTGGCGAGCGTGGTCAATGCGATCTTCGGCAAGACGTGGGCGCCGAACCACATGTCGCCGTACTTCGTGATCGAGGCCTACACCACGTTCCAGGAGTCGCGCGGGCGGCGGGAGGCGGGACGCCGGGCGGGCCGCATCGGCAGCACGCTCTGGGAGATGTACCTCCGTACCGCCGCCCTGGACGGCGAGCTGCTGACGCTGTCCGAGGCGATCCACGTGCCGCGCCGCTTCCCGCACGGCGAGATCTCCTACCTGTACGGCGGCTACTTCTTCGACTACGTGGCCCGCCGGCACGGCGAGGCGGTGTTCGCCGAGATCGCCGACGACTACGGCAGCGACCTGCTCCCCTTCGGGATCAGCCGGACGTTCCACGAGGCCACCGGCGAGGACCTGCTCGAACTGTGGGACGGGATGACGGCCGAGTTGACGGAGCGGTTCGCGGCGCAGGCGGAAGCGCTGCGGGCCGCGGGGCTGGTCGAGGGGACGCGGGTGGTGACCGACGCCGAGACGGTCCGGGCGCCGCGCTTCTCGCCCGACGGCCGGCGGCTCGGCTTCTTCGCCTCCGACGGCTACGATCCCCCCGCCCTCCAGGCGCTCGACCTGGAAACCGGCGAGCGCGAGCGGCTGCGCATCGTGCCCGGACAGGCGGCGCTGAGCTGGGCCCCCGACGGCCGGTCGTTCGTCTACCACCGCGCCGAGGTCTACCGCGGCTTCTACGGCTACTACGACCTGTTCGCGCAGGGGCCCGACGGCGAGGAACTTCGCCTGACCGAGGGGCTCCGCGCGCGGGACCCCGACCTCGACCCCGGCGGCGACCGGATCGCCTGCGTCCTCTCCGCCCACGGCGGCTCTTTCCTCGCCACGATGAACCCCGACGGCAGCGGCACCGAGATCGTCCTGGCCGGCGACGAGGAGTCGCAGATCTTCACGCCGCGCTGGAGCCCCGACGGCCGGACGATCGCCTT
>JAAZOP010000391.1 GCA_012797735.1 Myxococcales bacterium | reverse complement strand
TGGCGGGAATGGCGCTGGGCCTCCCGGCCGGCGGCCGCCGGGGTCGTCCGGCGCGCGAGCCCCGGGCGAAGGGCCGTCGTTCCTGACGGGAGTTGCCGCGCGGCGGAGCCCGACTTAGGTTCCCGTCGCGGGAGGTCCGCCGCGTGATTCCGCTGCGGGACAGCGTCCGTTCTTCGACGACCCCCTGGGCGACGTGGCTGCTCCTCGGCGTCAACGTGGCGGTGTTCCTGTACCAGTGGCTGGTGGAGTCGCGGCTGGAGGAGGTCGCGGCCCGCGAGGTGCTGGAGGCCTCGCGGCAGCTCGGGCTGTCGTTCGTCCCGGCGGAGGCGGTGTCGCTGCGGGCGCAGGAGCTGTATGCGGCGTGGCTGCACGAGTGGGGACTGGTGCCGATCGAGCTGCGCCGGTTCGGCGGGCCCGGCGAGTACGCGACGCTGTTCACGAGCATGTTCCTGCACGCGAACTGGCTGCACCTCGCGGGCAACCTCTGGTTCCTCTGGATCTTCGGCGACAACGTGGAGGACCGGCTGGGGCACGTGCCCTACGTGCTGTTCTACGCGGCCGCCGGCCTGGCGGCGGCGGGAACGCAGTTCGCGATCGATCCGGCGTCGGACGTCCCGATGATCGGGGCGAGCGGGGCGATTGCCGGCGTGTTGGGGGCCTACCTGGTGCTGTTCCCGCGCGCGCGGGTGCTGACGCTGGTGCCGGTCTTCTTCTTCCTCGAGTTCCTCGAGGTGCCGGCGGTGCTGTTCCTGCTGGTGTGGTTCGTGTTCCAGAACCTGGCGCCGGCGGCGTTCACGCCGGCAGCGGAGGGGGGGGTCGCCTACTGGGCGCACATCGTCGGCTTCGTGGTCGGGGCGGCGTTCTGCTGGCTGCTGCGGCGCCGGCTGCGGGCGCGGCCGATCGAGCGCCGGGCCTATCCGGCCTCGTGGGGCGGCGTGGACACGCACGGTCGCTGGCGCGGGCGGCGACTCGGCTGGTAGCCACGACGCATCGGGTCGGCGGCGGACGCGGCGGTTGAGCCGCGGCGGCGGCTGCGCTATTCGTGGGCGCGCGGGGGGAGCGAGGAGCCGACCGATGGAGCGACCGCTGCGCATCCTGATGATCGCCTCGGAGGCCGTCCCGTTCGCCAAGACGGGCGGGCTCGGGGACGTCGCCGGCACGCTGCCGCGCGCGCTGCAGCGGCGCGGACACGAGGTGACGGTCGTGCTGCCCCGGTACGGGTGGATCGACGGGGCGCGCCACGGGCTGCGGCCGTTCCACGCGCCGATGGGGGTCTGGATGGGGGGGGTCGAGGAATGGTGCGCGGTCGAGGCGACCGAGATCGAGGGCGTGACCTTCGCGCTCGTGCGGTACGACCGCTACTTCGACCGGCCGTTGCTGTACCACGACGCGCAGTTCCGGGACTACGCGGACAACCCGCGGCGGTTCGCCTTCCTCACCCGCGCGGCGTTGCAGCTCTGCCGGGACCGCGGGTGGGCGCCCGACGTCGTCCACGTCCACGACTGGCAGACCGCCCTCGGCCCCGCCTATCTCAAGGTCTGGCACTGGAACGACCCGGTGCTGGGCGGCGCGGCCAGCGTGTTGACGATCCACAACATCGCCTACCAGGGCCGCTACCCGGCGGAGCACTGGCCGTACATCGGGCTGCGCTGGGACAACTTCACGGCCGACACGTTCGAGGATCACGGGGCGACGAACTTCCTCAAGGGCGGCATCCGCTTCGCCGACGCGCTGAGCACGGTCAGCCCGACCTACGCCCGCGAGACGCTCGGCCCGATCGGCGGCCACGGCCTCGGCCCGTACCTCCTCCGCCGCGGCGCGGACTACGTCGGCATCCTCAACGGCGCCGACTACGGGGAGTGGGATCCGTCCCGCGACCCGAAGATCCCGGCGCGCTACGACGCGTCGTCGCTGGCGGGAAAGGCGGTCTGCAAACGCGAACTCCAGCGGCGCCTGCAGCTCGAGGTGGCGGACGACATCCCGGTGGTGGGGATCGTGAGCCGCTTCGTCGAGCAGAAGGGGTTCGACCTGCTGGCGCCGGTGATCGGGTCGATCGTCCGCGGCATGCGGGTGCAGTTCGCCGTTCTCGGCGCCGGCGACAAGCAGCTCGAGGCGTTCTTCGGCCCCCTGCCCCGCCGGTATCCGGGCCGGGTCGGGACCTGGATCGGCTACCACGACGAGCTGGCCCACTGGATCGAAGCGGGGTCGGACTTCTTCCTGATGCCGTCCCGCTACGAGCCCTGCGGACTGAACCAGATCTACTCGCTGCGCTACGCGACGTTGCCGATCGTGCGGGCGACGGGCGGGCTGGACGACACGGTGGAGCAGTACGACGAACGGACGGGGGACGGGACGGGCTTCAAGTTCCACGACCCGACGCCCGGCGCGGTGCACGACACGGTCGGCTGGGCCGTCAGCACCTTCTACGACCGCAAGCCCCATCTCGAGGCGATGCGCCGGCGCGCCATGTCGCGCGACTTCTCGTGGGAGCGCAGCGCCGCCGCCTACGAACGGCTGTACGAGCGCGCGATCGCGAACCACCGCGCGCTGTGACGCGGTGCGCGCCGTTGCCCGGCGCCGCACCCGAGCCGGGAGACCCGCCCGTCCTTGCCGCCCCGCGGCCGATGTGCTGGACTTGGGGTGAGGCGGGAAGGCCGGGAGGGTCGAGATGAAGGCGAGGAGCTGGGCGGTCTGGCTGGCGGCACCGGCGGCGCTCGCCGCCGCGTGCGAGGGGTCGAGCGCTCCGCCCGCGACGGACACGACGGAACCGCCGGTCGAGGTCTGCAACGGCCGGGACGACGACGGCGACGGCGCCTGTGACGAGACGTTCGAGTGCTGCGCGGGGTCGCTCGTGCCGTGCGAAACCGCCTGCGGCGAGACCGGCTGGCGGCGGTGCACGAGCGACTGCCGGGTGGCGGCCGAGGACGAATGCCGGCTCCCGGCGGAGGCGTGCAACGGGGAGGACGACGACTGCGACGGCGAGGTGGACGAGGCGCCGGAGTGCCGCGGGCGGTGGTTGTGGCTCAACCCGCTGCCGACCTGGGCCCACCTCCAGGCCGTCTCGCTCGCCCCCGACGGCACCGCGCTCGTCGGAGGCGCCGGCGGCGTCTTCGCGCGCTGGGACGGCACGCAGTGGCAGGCGATGACCTCGCCGACCACCGCGGACATCCGGGGCATCGCCGGCCACGGCACCGATTTCACCGTGGCGGTCGCCGCCGACGGGTCGATCCTCCGGCTGGGGCCGTCCGGCTGGATCGCCATGCCGGTCCGGGCGCCGGGCGGGCTGCACGCCGTCTGGGTGCACGCACGTGGCGGCACCGCCGACTTCGCGCTCGCCGTCGGCCAGCGCGGCACGATCCTGCGCTGGAACGGCGCGAACTGGGCGACGATGACCTCCGGCACCGCCGAGGACCTCTGGGCGGTGTGGGGCGCCGGTCCGGACGAGGCGTTCGCGGCGGGTGCCCACCGCACCCTGCTGCACTGGGACGGCACCGGATGGAGTGTCGATCAGCCGTTCACGGACCAGGGCTGGCTCGAGGGGATCTGGGGCTCGGCCGGGGACGACGTCTACGCCGTCGGACGCGACGGCTGGGTCCTCCACTTCGACGGAGCGACGTGGCAGCGACGGTCGGTGCCGACGACGAACGACCTGTGGGACGTCTGGGGTCGCGGTGCCGACGACGTCTGGGTCGCCGGCGACTCCGGTACGCTGCTGCACTGGAACGGCGCGGCCTGGACCGCCGTCGATGCGGCCGCCGGCACGGCGGGCCTCCGCGGACTCGCCGGCCTCGCCTCGGGGGAACTGTGGGCGGTGGGACAGCACGGCACGGTCGTGCGCGACGACGGCAGCGGCTGGGCGTCGCTGACCCGCGGTCCGACCGACGATCTCGAAGCGATCGTCCGCACCCCCGGCGGCGAGTTCCTCGCCGCCGGGAGCCACGCCGACTCCGCGCTCAACCTCTGGACCTCCGTCCTGTCCGGCTCGGACGCCGGCTGGCTCGCCGAACCCGACACGACCCCCGGCCGAATCCACGATATCTGGGCCGCCGCGGGCGACGCCGCCTGGGCCGTCGGGCCGGCCGGCCTGGTCCGCCGCTACGACGGCGCGCACTGGACGACCGAGACGGTCCCCGCGCACGTCGATTTCCACGCCGTCTGGGGCACCGCGGCCGACCACGTGCTCGTCGCCGGCGACGCCGGCACGCTGCTGCGCTGGGACGGCGCGGCGTGGAGCCGGGTCGACCTGCCGGTCGAGGAGGACCTGTACGCGATCGACGGCCTCGATGCCGGCGACGTCTGGATCGCCGGCGACGCGGGCACGATCGTCCACGGGGACGGCGCGGGGTGGTTGGCCCGCGCCACGGGCACGCGGATCCACTTCCGGGCGCTGGCCGCGGTCTCGCCGACCTGCGTCTTCGCCGCCGGCGAGCAGCCCGGGACGAGGACTGGGACCGGGACCGGCGCGGTGGTGCGATGGGACGGCAGCCGTTGGATCCGCGACGAGGGGCTGTTTCCGACGCCGTGGACCGGCCTCGCGGCGCTCTCGCCGACGGATGCCTACGCCGCGGCCGGCTCGGCGGTCTGGCACTTCGACGGCCTGCTCTGGACCGCGCTCGCCCCCACGGGGGTCGATCGCGCCTTCACGGCCCGGCTCTTCCAGAACCTGACGCTCGACGCCGCGCGGCGCGTCGTCACCGTCGGCCACCACGGCGCGGTGCTGCGCTGGGACCCCGGGCTCTGACCCGCCGTTCGCTCCCGCCCCGTTCCCGCGGGCGACCACGCGGCGTCGCGCCCGGCCGGAGCGACGCCTGGCGGGCGGCCCCGCCGCGTCCTACTCGTACGAGTTGTAGATCTCGAAGTCGGACGGGGCGTGGTCCACGCCGACGAACCCCACGCGGTCGCCCGGGACGGCGACGCGCCGCACGCGGCAGTCCGGCCGGCAGCGCAGCGTCTCCATCCAGTGGTAGCGCAGCACGAGATTCCCGCCGGCGCTGCCGCGCACGGCGATCCGGTTCAGTCGCGCCCGAACCTCCCCCGGCCCGCCGCCGACGATGAAGTGGGACGGGTTCCGCACGCGGTAGACGCGGTGGCGGAAGATCGTGGTCACGAGTTGCAGCAGGTCGGTCCGGCTTTCCAGGCGCGGCAGCGGGTTCGACAGGATCAGCCAGCGCACGTTGTACTGTTCGAGGTAGTCGCGCAGCTCCTGCTCGGTCGGCGGGTCCCGCCCCGCGTACCGCCGGAACAGGTTGGCGTCGCTGTGGGCGAGGTTGATTTCGAGGAACCCGCCGAGGATCTGCGCGTCGGTGTTCCACGCCAGATGCTCGCCCAGCATCCACCACTCGACGAGCCACCGCCCCTGGCCGTCGTCCTCGGACGAGACGAAGTCCGCGACGGTCCGGAAGTCCTCGGCCGCGTTCGGCCGCAACCGGAAGTCGAACGGCTCGGGCCACCGGATCGCGCCGAAGTAGATCCCGCCGTTGACGTCCGGCGGCGGCGCCGGCAGCGGGCGGGTCTGGCGCGGGATGGCGTCGGGCAGGAAGTACAGCGCGTCGCGCACCAGGTGCGGAGCGGCGACGAACAGGCCCAGCCCGACCAGCGCCCAGGCGACCGGCGTCGGCCGCAGTTCGCGCAGCGCCCGGACGCCGCGTTCGAGGAACCACGCGGCGGGGATCACCGCCAGGTACATCGCCGGCAGCACGAAGCGGTACGGCTGCACCTGCCGCAGCGGCCCGAACCAGCCGCCGGCGTATGCGACGAACAGCAGCGCGCCCAGTCCGGCCGCGACCGGGGCGAACCGCTCGTCGCGCTCGCGCCGCCACAGCCACAACGCCAGCGCCGCCCCGCCCAGCGCCAGGAAGCGGAAGCCGGTCCGCATCGCGACGACGCCCGTCACGGCCGGCTCGAGGGTCAGACCGAGGTAGTCGGCGACGAGGTAGTCGGGGGTCGCGTCGAGGTAGAATCCCGAGTCGAGAATGTAGTGCCAGAAGCGGAGCGACGGCGCGAGCCACCAGAGGTTCGCGACGATCGTGCCGAGCGCCACGGCGGCGAGCCCGAGATGCTCGTGCCAGCGCAGCGTGCGGAACTCGCGCGCGTACAGCCAGGCCATCGGCACGACGAGGAGGAAGAACGAGTACGGGTGCAGGTTGTGCAGGGCCGCGAGCAGCGCCAGCAGCAGCGCGAGGCGCCAGGGGCGGCGGGTCTCGAGCCAGCGGCGGAACAGGGCGAGCGCGGGGATCCAGAGCCAGGCGGCGAAGCCCCAGCAGATCATGCCGACCCACGAGACGAGGTGGGCCAGCGCGTCGAAGGCCCAGCAGGCCGACGCCAGGCCGGCCGCCGTCGCGGCGGCGCCCGCGCCCAGACCGAACCAGCGCGCCGCCAGGAAGAAGGCGAGCGGCACGAACATCGCCGACAGCCAGACGAACAGGTTGAACGCCGTCGGTAACGGCACGCCCAGCGCCGTCAGTCCGATCGCCCACGCCTCCCACCCCTTGTTGTCGGCGTCGAAGATCACGCCGGAGGGCTGCCCCGCCAGGCGGTGCGGGTTGTACGACCAGGTCTCGCCGCTCTCCCGGTACGCCTGCACCGCCCGCGCCGTCTGCTCGTAGTGCGTCTCCCAGTCGAAGCCGCCGACCGGCCGCCCGGAGAGGATCACCTCGGGCGGCTGGAAGTAGAGCACCAGGGCCACGTGCACGGCCTGGACCGCGGCGAGCGCGAGCCACGGCGCCCAGCGCCTCATCCGCCGACCCGCAGCCACCCGTCCAGCGCTCCGGAGCGCCAGAAGGCGAACAGCAACCCGAGCCAGGTCAGGCCGAACACGGCGCGCAGCAGGTCCCAGGAACGCGGCGCGCGCTCGGGGTCGAGCGGGACGGCCGCGCCGAGCAGCAGGACGAGGCCGAGCCAGCGGTGGAGGAACAGCGCGGCGTAGGCCGCGGACAGGACGATCAACCCCCGCCCGACCCAGGCCGCCGCCGCCGGCCCGAAGACCACCGCCGTCGTCCGCAGCCCCGCCGCCCGGTCCGACGGCTCGTCGCGCACCACCTGCACGACCTCGGTCACCATGCACAGCCATCCCAGCAGCCCGGCCAGCCACCAGCCGGGCGCCGAGGTCACCGGGAAGCCGACCAGCGCCATCGTCACGCCCCAGGCGCCCATCGCCAGCACGTCGACGACCGGGAGCCACTTGAGCACCGCGGAGTAGGCGACCAGGACGACGGCGGTGGAGACGAAGGCGACGAGCAGCCCGAGGGAATGGACCGCGCCGGCGACGCCGAGCAGCACGGCCAGGGCCGCCACGGCCCCCCATCCCGCCGCGCGGTGCTCCGCCAGGAACCGGGTGCGCGCGTGGTCGCGACCCGGCGCCTCGAGATCCAGGCGCACGTCGAAGCAGTCGTTCAGCACGTAGACGAACAGGTTGAGCAGCAGGCCGAAGGCGAGGCGGACGACGAGGTCGAGCCAGGGCAGTCCGAGCGCCGCGGCCAGCGTCAGGCTGGTGACGAGGTTGCCCCCCTCACGCTTGCGGATCCGGAAGACCGCCGTGTCGGCCACGATCCGCACGGCGGCCGCGAGGCCGTTCATCGCTCCGCATCCTCGGCGCGGACCCCCGCCGATGTCAAGCAACGCTCAGATGATCACGGTGCGGAGCTGGTAGCCGGTCATGTCCGAGTACGTGTACGGCCCGCGACCGACCGGGAACCGCTCGAAACTGTACGTCGCGGGGTCGATCTTCACCGCCGCGTTGCCGCCCTGCGAGACCGCCCAGACGTTGTACTGGAAGTCGATCGCCACGCCGACCACGGCTTCGGGCGCGATGTCCTCCACGGTGTGCACCAGGGTCACGTCCGCCTCGTTGATCTGGAGGACGTCGCCCGAGGTGCTGGCGACCCAGACGGAGCCGCGATTGTCGACGGCGATGCCGCGGAAGAACACCGGGTCGGTCATCGTGCCGGCCTGCCGATAGGTCACGTTCTCGCCGGTGGCGGGGTCGAGGCGGTTGACGCAACTGCCGAAGCCGACCGAGCCCGAGGTCCAGATACGGCCCTGGGAGTCCGCGGTGATGCCGTAGCCGCACGGCACGGTGAAGGGGGTCTGCTCCTTGGTCTCCGTGTTGATCCGCACCAGCGGACAGTTGGCCATCATCCCGCTGACGGTGCAGGTCATCGCGACCATCCAGAAGTTGCCGCGGCCGTCCATCACGCCGCCGTAGCCGCCGATCGAGGAGGTCCCGTGCCACAGGATCGCGCCGGTGTCGCCGTCGAGCTGGAACACCTCCTTGCTCGTTCCGGCGCCGATCCACACCGTTCCGCCGCGTCCCGTCGTCGGGTCCTCGCGGCCGTCCCACGCGGTGGCGCGGGCGCCGATGCCGGTGGTGCCGGCGTTGAGCGGGGTGTTCCAGAGCATGCACTCGTCCTCGCCCCACGGCAGCACGTCGTCGCCGCCCCGGGACGTCCGGATGCGCGTGTCGCCGTCGCGGTCGACGCAGAACTCCGGCTCCGCCGCGAACTTCGTCACCGAGGACGGTCCGCCCTCCGTGTCGCGGTTGGTCACCACCATCTCGCCGTGAAGGTTGACCGACGTGCGGGAGGGGTCGCCCCCGGCCCCCAGCGAGCTGGTCGCGTAGCGGCCGACTTCGATCCCGTCGAGCGTGCACAGCTTCGACAACGTCCCCTCGGCCGTGTTCGCGATCCAGATGTACGACGCCTCGGCGCAGTAGTGCCCGCCGCCTCCCTCGTCCGCCGCCGCATCGTCGCGGACCGCCCCGTCGTCGTCGGCGTCCGCGTCGGCGCCGCCGTCGGTCGCGCCCGAGCACCGGCAGGTTCCGTCGGTGCACGAGCCGCCCGCGTACCCGGCGGTCCGGCACTCGGTCGCGCACCGTCCCGGCTCGCAGCTCCCGTTGCCGTTGTTGCTGTCCGGACACCCGCACAGGGCGACCAGCAGCGCCGTTCCGAGCGCCATCCGTCCCGTCGTCATCGTTCCACCTCCCGCCACGCGCGAATGGTACGGTGCGGCTCCGCCACCGTCAATCGCGCGTCGCGCCCGGGCCGCGCCGGGCCGCCTCAGCGCGAGAACCAGGCGAGGAACGCGTCGCTGACCATGCTCGGTTCCTCGGAGTAGCGCGGGTCGTTGATCGATTCGAGGGACGTCTCGGCGGGCTCGCCCGCGCCGAAGACCGCGGTGGTGCCGTACCCGCCGGTCAGCACGACGTCGCCGCCGGACGTCACCGCCAGGCCGCGACCGGCGTCGTAGGTCGGGCCGCCGGCCATCGTCGCCCAGGCCAGCTTCCCCTCGCGGTCGTAGCGCGCCAGGAACAGGTCCTTGTCGCCGGCGGCGACGAGCGTGGTCTCCATCGGGTCGCCCTCGCCGAACGTCGCGCGGTCCTCGAACGACCCCGCCAGGATCGCGCCTCCGTCGCCGTCGACCGCCAGCGCGAATCCCGCGTCGAACCCCTCGCCGCCGGCCCGCGTCGCCCCGAGGAACCGACCCTCGACGTCGTAGCGCGCGAGGAACACGTCGGCGTCGCCCTCGGACCGCAGGCGCTGTTCGGTCTCCTCCCCGCGGCCGAACGTCGCCGTCCGTTCGAAGTGGCCCGTCACGAGCACCGTGCCGTCGGGGAGCTGGGCCAGCGCGGTGGCCGCGTCGGTCCCTTCGCCGCCCATCCGCACGGCCCAGACGACGGTGCCGGAGAAGTCGAACCGGGCGAGGAAGGCGTCGGCGGCGCCGTCCGGGGTCAGCCCCACGGCGTCGAACATCACGGGGCGACCGAAGTGGCCGGCGACGAGCAGGCTGCCGTCGGGCAACGCCAGCAGCGCCGACCCCTCGTCCGTCCGCGTGGCCGGCAGGCCGCGCACCCAGACCAGGCTGCCGTCCTCGCGGTAGCGCACGACGAAGATGCCGTCGCCGCTGTCGGAATCGACCGTCAACTCGTTGGCCTCCCCGGCGCCGAACACCGCGTGCCGCGCGAAACAGCCGCTCGCGGCGACGCCGCCGTCGGGGAGCGGCACCGCCGCCGCCGCGTGCGTCCGGCCCTCGCCGCCTCCGGTACGGACCCACAACAGTCGGCCGTCGCCGTCGTATCGTGCGACGAACATGTCGTACCGGCCCGCGGCGGTCACCGCCGTCTCCTCGGGCGTCCCCGGGGCGAAGACCGCCGTGTTCTCGAACTCCCCCGCGATCACCGCGCCGTCGTCGGGCATCACCGCCAGACCGTACGGGTCGGCCTGGTTCGCGCACGCCGCCCACTCGACCTCGCCCCCTTCGTCCACCCGCGCCAGAAACGCCCCCCGCTCGATGTTGTCGCAGAACGCCCGCCCGTCCCCGGACGACGACCACGTCGCCGGGCCGAACACGTAGCCGGCCAGCAGCAGGTCGCCGCCGGAGAGCAGCGCCAGCGACCGGCCGGCATCCGCCGCCGGCCCGCCGAAGCGGACGACGCGCTCCAGCCGCCCCGGACAGTCGCGCCCGCAGGTCCGCCGCCCGTCCTCCCAGCCGGAGTTGGGGAACGGCACCGTGGCGCAGGCCGTCGCCAGCCACCACGCCGCTCCACAGCCGAGCCATCCGCGCCCGCGCGACGTCCGCATGCCCGAACCTCCCGCCCCGCCCGGGGGCCTCCCGCGACCGATCGTCACGGTACCACGGGACCACGGAACGGGGCCACCGCGACGCGCCGGCCCGCCGGTCAACGGTAACCGATCGAGGCGAACCCGACCCAGTGGTGCAGGCTGGCCGGCGCCGTCGCCCCGAGCCCCGGGACGGGCCAGTCGGTGCGGCCGGGGTCGAGCGTCGTGCCGTAGCGGAGCAGCGTCCCGGCCGGCACGGGCAGGCCGCGCGCCAAGGCGAACGCCAGGACCAGCGCCAGCCCGAACGGGATCGAGAACCGACCGCACCACGGGATGCGGTACTCGTGCACGTCCTCCGCCAGCACCGAGGTCGAGAACGCCTGCAACCGCTCGAGCTCGACCGGGCCGGCCAGATGGTTCTCGATCAGCGCCAAGTCGCGCGCCACGGCGGCGTCGTACGCCGCGCCGTCCACCCCGAAGTCGGCGAACGCCCGACCGCCCCATCCCTCGTCGCCGTAGTGCACCGCGTCGGACGAGATCAGGATCGCGACGTCCACGCCGGGCGCCAGGTGGCGCCGCTCCGTCGCCTCGGCCAGCGCCTCCCCGACCCGCTCCGCCAGCGCTGCCAGGCGGTCGAACTCCGCGAACGGCACCAGGATCGGCACGATCGACACGTCGCGGCGGCCGTGCTGGAGGAACGGTACGAGCCCCTCGAGCGAGTGTTCGCCGGCATGCATCGCGTCGCTCACCAGCACGTCCTGCGGCGGCAGCGCGGCGAGCAGGTCCTGCCGCAGCGGCGAGATCGGCACGGCGCCGTACGGCCCGTGCCACGCGTCGAACGAATCGAACACCAGCCGCCCCTCGCTCTCCGGGAAGTCGCGGGCGTGGTGCGCCACGCCGACCAGCACGACGTGCCCGGCGCGCAGGTCGGTGAAGGCGTGCACCATGACCCGCGCCGCGTAGACCCAGTCGTCGTGCGGCGCGATCACGGCGACCCACGGCGCCCCGCCCGGCGGCGCCAGCCGCTCCCCCTCCGCCTCCCGCGCCGCGGCGACCACCGTCTCGACCGCCTCCGCCGTGTGCGCGTACCCCACGGTGTCGAAGGGCGCGCGGACGCCGGCCCGCATCGGTGCGGGACCGGCCGGTCCGGGCACGCCGTCGCAGGCCGGAAGGACGAGCAGCGCCATGCACAGCCGCCATCCCATCGCCGCCTCCACTCGACCGGCCGGCCGCCGGTCGTCAGCGCGGCCGGCGAACGGCACCGGCCCCGTGCGATGGCCGCGAAGCGGGAACGCGGCGCACGCCCCGTCCGCGAGCGCGGCCGGCGCGCCGGACGGCCAGCGCAACGACATCGCCTCCTCCTCCCCGCCGGTCCCGGAGGCCGAGCCGCGCCCGCCTCCTCGCCGGCAACGCCACCAGACCACGAGGCGACCGCGGACCGCAAGCGCGCCGCCGCTTGCCCCGCCCCGCACGGTTCGGACGCCTCGACGCGAGGCTCCGGCGAACGTCCGGCGGGACGGCCGGAGACGGATCCGCGTCAGGAATCCCGGCGGCCGGAGTGGGCCAGGCCCAGGACGAGGGCGGTGAGCAAGCCGACGGCGAGGATCAGGCCGAGGGTGCGGGCGGGCGGCAGGGGGATGAGCGACAGGCCGAGGCCGACGGCGGCGAGGGCCGGTCCGATGTGCAGGGCGACGCGGCGCGCGTCGGACCACGACGACGAACCGGGGTCGGGCGCGAGGAGCAGCGCCACGAGCGCTCCGCCGGCGGCGAGCACCACGCCGAACAGCACCGGCAGGCCGGGGTCGACCGCCAGGCCGAGGTATCCGGCGCCGCCGACGGCCAGGGAAGCCGCGACGAGCGGTGCGACGACGCGCGGCAGCGCGGCGCCCAGCATCGCCAGCAGGCCGCGCCGGCCGGTGTCGCAGGCCACGGAGCCGAAGGCGCCGGCGCCGCCGACGAGCAGCAGGCAGAGCCAGAGCACCAGGCCGAAGGCGGCGCCCGAGAGGAATCCCCCGGTCACGTCGCGCAGCACCCGGGCTCGGACCGAGGCCGCCGCCAGCGGCATGCCGCCCACGCGCACCCGCAGCGGCACGCCGCGACCGTCGGGGATCGCGAGGCCGCCGCTTTTCCGTTCGGAGGCGGTCCGCAGCAGTTCCTCTTCCGCCGCGGCCGCGTGTTCCGCGTCCGGCGTCTCCGCCAGCGCCCAGGTTCGCACGTAGGGGGGCAGCTCCGTCTTCGACGCCCCGCCCAGTTCGACGCGCTCCAGGGCGGCGAACGCCAGCCGCGCCTCCTCGGCCAGACCGGCGGGGTCCTGCGCCGCCGCGGGGAACACCTCGACGATGGCGTTCCGCACCGCCTCCAGATCGATCCTTCCCGCCCGCGCCACCGCCTCGGCCAACCTCGTCCGCTCGGCCTCGCCGACCGCCAGCGGCTCGTTGCTCTCCAGGTCGGCGACGAGCAGGTAGGTGGTGCCATCGACGAAATGCTCCGCCAGGCGCGCGGCGATCCGGGTGGCGTCCGGCCCCGCGGCCTGCTCGATGCGCGCCAGCAGGTCGCGCAGCAGCGCGGGCGCCCGCGCCTCCGGCTCGACGCCGCAACTCGCCAGCCGCCGGCCGAGACGGTCGAGCAACTCGGCGTCCATCCGCTCGCGCTGCTCCGGGTCCGCCTCCGCGAACGACCGGTAGCGCAGGGCGCCGGGGACGGCGTCGAGCAGCGTGTCGCGCAGCCGGACCAGGTCCTCGGGCGACGAGGCCGGATCGACCTTGACCAGGACGCTCGCCGTGCGCCGAACGGGATCGACGAGCTGTCCGAGGCCGGGCTGGCCCGCGGACATCGTGAAGAAGCGGCGCACCCCGTTCGACGTCGGCGGCAGTTCCGCCGCGCGGCCGTCCGACACGCCCATGATGCGGACGGGGCCCAGCAGCGAGGTCGTGGCGCGGGTGGCGGGGTCGCCGCGGGCCGCCGCCTCGAGCATCCGGAGGGCGTCGAGCGCCTCCGGGGTGTCGATCGGGCCGTGCAGCGCGGCGATCATCGTCGCCGACCCGCCGAAGTGCTGGCGCAGGAACTCCTCGGCCTGCCGCGGGCCGGAGCCCGGCGGAAACGCCTCGTCGGGCTCGACCGCGACCCGCCGCCGCGGGACGCCGAGGTACGGCAGCGCGCAGGCCACGGTCAGCACGACCGCCAGCGCCGG
>JAAZOP010000390.1 GCA_012797735.1 Myxococcales bacterium | reverse complement strand
GCCCCGACCAGCAGCAACACCTTGCCTTCCAGCACCCAGGCCCCGACCGGCAGCCCGCCGAACACGGTCCCCTCGAACGGCCCCGCGTTCCACCCGCCGAAGCCGGCGAGCGCCAGCAGCAGGCAGGCCGGCAGGGTCGCCGCCGCGTCCAGCGCGGTGCGCCAGCCGGCCTGGCCGGGAGCGAACGACGGACCCAGGCGCGCCAGCGCCAGACACGCCAGCAGCAACGAGAACGGATCCCGCAGCGCGGCCCAGGCCGGCGGCAGCGGCCCCTGCGCCGCGACCGCGCCGCCGGCGGTCAGCGCCGCGGCGTTCCACAACACCAGCCCCACCGACGCCGTCAGCGGCAGCGCCGCCGTTCCCGCCGAGGCCACGGCGCCGAACGACCGGACCAGCCACGTCCAGGAACTGGCCCGCTCGCGCCGCAGGTCGCCCGCCGCATGCGCCAGACGGTGGGCGAGCAGCGCGGCGACCGCGACGCTCCACAGGCCCAGAATCGGCCAGCCCTGCCCCGCGCGATGGAACAGGACGGGCGCCACCGCCGTCAGCCCCAGGCTCGCGCCGGCGACGATCAGGCCCGCCCGGCTCGCCCGAGGCCGCGTCCCGCCGTCGAGCCCCGGCGGGACGGTCGTCCTGCGCAACAGCGGGAACGCCAGCGCCCGGGCCAACCCGTCCGAGGCGCCGGCGAAGTGCAGGTACGACACCAGCCCCAGGAACGCCAGGACGACGAACGCCGCGAGCGCTCCGGACGCCGGGAACGCCTCACCGGGATCCTGCAGGCCGACGTGCAGGTCGAACGGACGCCCTGATTCCGCCTCCGTCGCCGTCAGCGTCACCCAGGAGGCCTCGGGGTTCGGCGCGAGATCGGCCGTCGAGGCGACGGGAATGCCGTCCAGCGCCGCCAGCCGATCGCCGGGACGCAGTTCGTCCAGCGGCGGCCGCGGGTCGTGCACCTGCTGCACGACGACACAACGTTCCCCGCCCGGCCGTGTCGGTTCCCGAACCGTCGTTTCCAGTCCGAGCCGCTCGAGGAACCGCCGCGCCGCGTCCTCCAGCTTGGCCCGCACCGCCGGCGCCGCCGGGACCTCGGAAACCATCGGCACCGAGATCCCCGCGCGCCGGCCGACCAGCGGCGGAAGCCCCGGCGTGGCGGGCGGCGGGAAGCGCACGGTCGCCGCGCCGCGGAACCGGCCGCGCGTCGCCTCCAGCACGTCCGTCACGTCGTCCGGCAACAGGGCCACCAGCTCGCGATCCGACGTTGCGCTGGCCGCCACCGAGAAGCTCCACGGTCGGGGCGGTCTCCCCGGCTGTGCCACCATGCCGGACAGCTCGAGCGTGGCGGGACCCGGCACGAAGCCGGAGCCGGTGACCGTCACCGTGGCGCCGGGTCGCAGCTCGGCGAGCTCGAACCCATCCAGCGGCAGGATCTCCTCCGCCGGCTCGCCGGCGCCGCACGCCGCGACGGCCAGGAAGGACCACAGGACAGGCCAGGGTCCCGACGGCGCCCGCCCGTTCATCGGAGGCCATTGTCGCGGGGACCGGCCGATCGACCAAATTCCTGGACCGGGCCGGAGTGCCGGCCGGGCGGCGGGCTAGCCGAACGGGCCCTCGGCACCCTGGGCCGGAACCAGGATGATCACGTCGTGCTCGTCCAGCCGCGCGACGCCGTTGCCGCGCACGACGAGCAGGCAGCGGAAGACCTGCGACGTCGGCCCGTGCTCGACGAAGTCGTTGAACGCCGTCACCCGGAACGTGACCAGCGTGCCCGGAATGACGCCGTAGAACGTCGTGGCGTCCATGCGGGCGAAGCCCTCCGGGGCCGGCGGATCCGCGGACAACGGCGTGACCGAGCGGATGAAGCGCGTGGCATCGACCGCGTCGGACGGGTCGTCCTCGAGCGTGGTATCGACGTCCTGCGGCGTGCCGCTCGCCAGGTCGGCGATCGCGCTCACCAGGCCGACGGACAGCCCGCTGCCGTCGGCGCCGACGTCGAACACGATCGGCACTCCCGCGGCATCGACCGTGCCCGTGTCGACCGCGATGTCCTCGAGGTCGTCGCGGCCGCCGGGCGAGGCGACGCCGATCACGCGGGCCCCGATCGTGAGCAGCGCGCCCAGCGCCATCGCGTACGTGACGTTCGGCGTGCCCGGGTACAACCGCGCCGTGTCGTACAGGTCGCTGGGGGTCGCCGCGGCGTCGTTGTGGAACGCCGCGTCGGTGATCAGCACGAAGATCGGCAGCGAGTCCTCGCGGAAGCCGGCGCCCCCGATCCGGCCCGTGCCCGGCGTCGTCGGGTCGGAGATGAACGGCGCCGAGTAGATGCCGATCGCTTCCCCCGAGGCGGCCGCGTACAACGCCGGCACGTCGGATTCCGGGAGGTCGCCGCCGCGGTAGACCCGCAGCCCCGAGATCGCCTCGTAGACCCGCACGTAGTCCGTCGTCATCTGCTGCTCGAGCTCGTACACCCGGTTGCTCGGATCGCCGTACGGCGCCACCGGGAAATCCTCGAACCGCGCCACGCCCAACGCCACGTCGGGAATCGCAGCCAGGATCCCCGGGATGACGACGCCGGTCAACCCGGCGAGCAGATTGGCGATCTCCTCCCCCATCGAGCCCGTCGTGTCGATCAGGAAGAACACGTCCGCCATGATCAGCGTCGTCTCGAACGAGAAATCCTGCGTCTTGGGCCCCGCCGGATCCTCGAAGGGCAGCACGAAGTAGAACGTGTCGGGCGGCGGCAGCGACGCCGGGTCCATCGGGTCGGTCCCCAACGCCACCTCGGACAGGTCGTCGTAGCCGTCGCTGTCGGAATCGGCCGCCAGCCGGTTCGTGCCGCGCACGAACTCCTCCTCCCCGTCCGGCAACCCGTCGTTGTCCGAGTCCGTGTCGCGGGAATCGGCCACCAGGTCTCCGTCCGTGTCCGCCAGCCCCTCCACCGCATCGCCGATCCCGTCGCCGTCGGAGTCGGTGTCGCGCCAGTCGGGGATCGTGTCCCCGTCCGTGTCGACGCGGTTCTCGATCCGGTCCCCGATCCCGTCGCCGTCGGAGTCGGTGTCCCGGTAGTCCGGTGTGCCGTCGCCGTCCGTGTCGAGCGGCGACGTCGTGTCGGGGCCGATTTCCTCCGCGTCGGACAGGCTGTCGCCGTCGTCGTCCGGGTCGCTCCGGTCGGGCACCGTGTCGCCGTCCAGATCCCCCGGCGGCTCGGCCCCGTCCGGCGTCCCGTTGCCGTCGCTGTCGCCGTCGAGGAAGTCGGGCGCCGTGTCGCCGTCGGCATCGACCGGCCGGCGGTCGCACTCCTCCCGCCCCGACTCCTCGCGGTCCGAGAGCGTGTCGCCGTCCGAATCGACGTCGCGGGCGTTGGGCGTCGTGTCCCCGTCCGTGTCCAGGGTCTCGCCGCCCTCGTCGTCCGTGGAGATGCCGTCCAGGTCCGGGTCCGTCCCGGCCGGACAGGCGGCCGGCACGTCGCTCGTCTCGACCACGTCGGGGACGTCGCGCGGCACGTCGCCGTCGGGCGCCGCGTCGGTGTCGTCCGACGACGAACAGGCGGCGGCCAGGAACAGGGCGGCGAGCAGGGTCGGGATGCGCATCATCGCGGACCTCCTTCGGCAACGGAGGATCTTAGGCGGGCCAACGTTGACGCGCAAGGCGGGCGGAGTACCATGCCGACTTCCGCGGCGCGCCCCGCGCGCGGGCGGTGGACAACGAACGATGGGTGACCTCTGGTCGGACTGGATCGGAACGGAACTGAGGGCCCTCGACGCCGGCGGACTGGCGCGCCGGCACCTCGCCGCCGCCTCGCCCGACGGCCGCACCGTGCGCGTCGCCGGCCGCGAACTGCTGCTCGCCGCCGGCAACGGCTACCTGGGCCTGGCCCACGACCCCGAAGTGCGGGAAGCGGCCCGGGAGGCCCTCGCCGCCTGCGGCACCTCCTCCCTCGCCTCCCGCCTCGTCGCCGGCGACCACCCGCTCCATCACCAGCTCGAACAGGAATGCGCCGACTTGGTCGGGATGCCCTGCGCCCTGGTCGTCGGCTCGGGCTACCTCGCCAACCTCGGCCTGCTCGACGCCCTCGCCCGGGATGCCGTCGTCGTCTCCGATCGGTTCAACCACGCCTCAATTGCCGACGGCTGCCGCCTCGCGCGCCCCCGCGCCGTCCGCCGCTACGGACACGCCGACGCCCGCGCCGCCGCCGCGGAACTGGCGTCCGGTCCGGGGGCCGAACGGACGCTGCTGGTCACCGAGTCGCTCTTCTCCGTCGATGGCGACCTGGCGCCCCTGGCCGAGCTGCATCGCGCGGCGTCCGGCGCCGGGGCGCTGCTGGTCGTCGACGAGGCCCACGCGCTGGGCGTCGCCGGACCGACCGGCCGCGGGGGACTCGAACAGGCCGAACGGCTCGGCGCCGCCGACGTCGTCGTCGGCACCTTCGGCAAGGCGCTCGGCTCCTACGGAGCCTTCATCGCCGGCTCGCCCGAACTGCGCGCGCTGCTGGTCGCGCGGCTGCGCACCGGCATCTACTCCACGGCGCTCCCGCCGGCCGTGCTCGCCGCCGCCCTCGCCGCGGTCCGCAAGCTGCGCCGCTCCCCGGAACTCGTGCGGCGGCTGCACGATCGCGCCCGCCAGCTGCGCGACGCGCTCCAGGCCGCCGGTTTCCGGCCGCTCGGCGAGCCCTGGAGCCCGATCGTCCCGCTCGTCGTCGGCGACAACAACGCCGCCCTCGCCGCCGCCCTGCGGCTGCGCGAGGCCGGCGTGCTCGTCGGCGCGATGCGACCCCCCACCGTGCCGCCCGGGACCGCACGCCTCCGCCTGTCGGTCTCCGCGGTCCATTCCCCCGACGACGTGGCCCGCATCGCCGAGGCGGTGCGACGCTGCGTCCCCGAGGTGCGACCGACATGACCCGCACGGACGAACTGCTGACGCTCGACCGCCGCCACCTGTGGCACCCCTTCACCGCCCAGCAGGAGTGGGAATCCGAACCGCAACTGGTGATCGAACGGGCCGAGGGCTGGTACCTCGAGGATGCGGAGGGCCGGCGGTACATCGATGGCGTGTCCTCGCTCTGGACGAACGTCTTCGGACACCGCGTGCCCGAGATCGATGCCGCTGTCCGGGCCCAGCTCGGACGCCTGGCCCACAGCACCCTGCTCGGCCTGACCCACCCGCCCGCGATCGAACTGGCGGCCCGGCTCGTCTCCCGCATGCCGCCGCCCCTGCGCCGCGTGTTCTACTCCGACGACGGCTCGACCGCCGTCGAGGTCGCGGTCAAGATGGCGTTCCAGTTCTGCCGGCAGAACGGTCGCGAGCGCCGGACCCGGTTCGTGGCCTTCGACGCGGCCTACCACGGCGACACCCTCGGGTCCGTCTCCGTCGGCGGCATCGAGACCTTCCACGGCGCGTTCCGCCATCTCCTCTTCCCCGTCCACCGGGCGCCGTATCCGTATTGCTTCCGCTGCCCGCTGGGCGAGTCGGGCGACGCGGTGGCCTGCGGACTGCGTTGCGCGCGGGAATTCGAGCGGCTCCTCGAGCGGCACGGGCACGAGATCACCGCGTGCCTGATCGAACCGCGCGTCCAGGGCGCCGGCGGGATGATCGTCGCCCCCGACGGTTTCCTCGGCGCCGTCGCCGAGGCCTGCCGGCGCCACGGCGTCCTGCTGATCGCCGACGAGGTCGCGACCGGGGTGTGCCGCACCGGCCCGTTCCTCGCCTGCGAACGTGACGGCGTGGTTCCCGACTTCGTCTGCCTCGCCAAGGGCCTCACCGGCGGCTACCTGCCCCTCGCCGTCACCGTCACCACCGACGAGATCTACGCCGGCTTCCTCGGCGAACGGCACCTCGGACGGACCTTCTTCCACGGCCACACCTATACCGGCAACCCGCTCGCCGCCGCCGCCGCCCTCGCCACGCTCGAACTGGTCCGCACCCGCGACCTGCCGCGCCACGTCGCGCGCCTCGACCCGGTCTTCGAACGCTGCCTCGCCCCCCTCCGCCGGCACGCCCTCGTCGGCGACGTGCGCCGCTGCGGCGTGATGACGGGCCTCGAACTGGTCGCCGACCGGCGCGACAACGAACGGTTCGACCCCGCGGCGCGCGTCGGACACCGCGTGGCGATGGCCGTCCGCCGGCACGGCGCCGTCGTCCGCCCCCTCGGCGACGTCCTCGTCCTCAACCCCCCGCCCGCCATCGATCCGCCGACGCTCGAAGCGCTGGTCGCCGCGGTGGCCGCGGGACTGGACGACGTGGCGGCGGAACTGGAGGCGTCCACGGGCGGCCACCCGCGACCGCCGCGCGGCCTCGGACTGCCGTCCAGCAGCGCACCGCCGCGCCGGACCTCCTCCGGCCCGCCGCCCGGCGCGG
>JAAZOP010000389.1 GCA_012797735.1 Myxococcales bacterium | reverse complement strand
CGGCGGCGTCGCCCGCCCCCCGGAAGCGTCGCCCCGGAACGACGACGCCGGACCCGGCGGAGAAGGCGAGGCCGTTGGACCCGGCGGCGAGGACGCCGCTGCCGGTCCGGCCGGCGGCTCGCCCGACGCCGCCCCGGACGCGGCCGGCGACGACGGCGCGGAGGGCAAGGCGGACGTCCGGGAAATCGCGGCGACCGTCGAGGCGACGTGGCACCCGCCGATCGTGATGCCGCAGCGTCCGCCGCGGCAGGTCAGCTTCCGGCCGGCGCCGTGCACCAACGTCGAGATCTGGGTCGACGGCGAGCGGCTCGGGCTGTGGGGCCCTCCGCCCGGCCTGGTCTCGGCACCGCTGCCGCCGGGCGAGCACGAGTTCCGCTACCGGTCGCTGACGGTCAACTGCTACGACGAAAGCTGGACCGAGGCGGTCCCGGCCGGCGACGGCCCGTTCGTCCTCACGCGCCGGCTGCGGCTGCGCCCCGGCACGCTGATCGTGGACACCGCGGGGGTCGAGGCGCAGGTCGATGTGCGCGGGCGCGCCAGCGGCCGCTCGAACGCGCCGATCGAGATTCCGTTCGAGGCGCACGACGGCGTCGCGCCGTCGCTGCGCGTGGTGGTGACGTTCCCCGGCCGGCCGCCGCTGAGCCGGGACGTCGTGGTGCGGGCCGGCGAGACCGCGACGCTGGTCGTCCCGCCGCCGCCGCCGGAGGTCGCCGCCGCGCCGGACGGCGGGTAGCCTCCGCCCGCGCCGGTCTCCCGTCCTGCCGCCCGCCGCCCGCGGCGCTGTCCAGAGGTCGAGGCCGGGCCCGTGCCGGACCCGACCTTGGCCATCGCTCGGCGGCCGTGCTCGGTTCGAGGTGACCGACGGCGGATCGAGGCGATGCTTCCGGACGGCACCAGGACGGACCTCGAGCGATCTTGACACTGCGACCCCGGCGCGGTTGCATCGCTCCCGGACATCCTGGCCGGCGACGCAGCGGACCCGACAAGTGCCAGGAGGTACCGGGAGGTGGAAGATGAGGCGGACCCGAACCGTGATCGTGGCGCTCGGCCTCGTCGTGGCTTCGTGCAACGGAGGAGGCGGCGGCAACACGGCGTCGCCGTACCCGGATTGCCCGATGCCCGAGGGGGGCAACTTCAGCGGCCGCTGGAACACCAACCTCGGCGACATGACCCTCACCCAGGACGGCACCACCGTGGTCGGCTCGTGGAAGGATCTGCCGAACCACAAGAGCGGCAACATCGAGGGGACCGTGCGGGGCTGCCTGCTGTTCTTCAGCTGGACGCAGACCGACGACACGATCCCCGGCCGGCCGCGCCAGACCAACGGCCGCGGCGTCTTCCGGTACGTGGTCGATCCGCCGGTCGGCACCGGCCTGCCGATCCACCGCTTCGAGGGCACCTGGGGCTACGACAACGACGTGCAGGGCGGCGGGGTCTGGACCGGCCGCAAGCGTCGCGAAGGCGGCGCCTGAGGCGTCGCGCGGCCGCGTTCAACCGAAGACGGAGCGCTGGAAGGTCCGGCCGCCGTCGGCGGTCCACAGGGCGATCCCGTCGTTCCCCACCACGAAGCCGCGGTCCGGGTCGGCGAACGCCCCGGCGTTCAGCTCGTCGGTCACGCCCGTCGGCACGCGGCGCCAGTTCCGCCCCGCGTCGTCGGTCCGCAGGAGCGTCCCGCCCATCCCGAGGGTCCAGGCGCGACCGGCGGGCAGCGGCACCAGGAAGTTGAGGTCCCCTTCGACGCCCGAGGGGCGTCGTTCCCAGGTGCGCGCGCCGTCCGCGGTGCGCAACAGCAGTCCGTCCGGCCCGCACAGCACGCCGGTCTCCTCGTCCCAGAACGCGCACGCCGACACATCGACCCGCAACGGCTCGCCCTCCAGCCGATCCCCGAGCGGCGTGAAGTTGGCGCCGGCGTCCCCTGTGAAGAAATGCTGGGTGCCGAGAATGCGGTAGTCGTCATCGACCTGCTGGGACAGCGCCCAGCCGCGACCGGTGCCGTCGAGGAGGAACACGCCGTAGGCCGCCAGCCCGGCGACTTCGATCCGCCGCCAGCGGCGGCCGCCGTCCTCGGTCCGCCAGAACGCCTCGCCCGCCCCGACGACGAATCCGCGCCGGTCGTCGGCGAACACGACCTGGGTCAACGGGACGGCGGCGGCCTGGCCGCCGAGATCGACGACCGCCTCCCACGACAGGCCGCCGTCGTCAGTGCGGAGCAGGACGCCGTCGCCGTCGTCGGTCTCGCCGCAGACGAAACCGCAACGCGGGTCGAGGAACCACAGCCCGTACAGCCGCGCCGGGTCGGCCAGGCCCGAGCGACGCAGGACCGGGACGAAGCGCCGGCCGAGGTCGTCGGTGCGCCAGAGCGCGACGTCGGTGAAGCCGCTCGCCTCGGTCACGAAGGCGGGCCCGCCGGGGAGGAGCTGCGCGTCGGAAAACAGGGGGGCGGTCACGGTTCGGGCTCCGCCGACGCCACGGCCTCGCGCCCGGCCGGCGCGGGCGGCGCGGCCGGCGGGACGGCG
>JAAZOP010000030.1 GCA_012797735.1 Myxococcales bacterium | reverse complement strand
CGGTGCCGTGGCGGGCGGTTCCGCCGGCGCCGCCGCGGGTTCCACGACCGTTGGCGCGGCGGGCGGCTCGGCAGGCGCCGCCGCCGGGACGGCCGGAGCCTGCTGCAGCGCCGTGCGGATCGCCTCGGCCAGTGCGTCGCGCGAGGCGTCCGACGGCGCATCGACCCGGACGCGGATCAGGAACGAGCCGTCGGCGGCGGAGACCACCTCGGGGCTCTCGTATCCCTGTTCGGCGAGGGCGCGCTTGATCGCGACGGCGTCGATCCCCTCCTTCATCCGCACCTGGAGGGAGGCGCCGCCGGCGAAATCGACGCCGAAGCGGGGACCGGGCCAGACGAAGACCCCGACCAGGCTGGCGACGACGGCGATCGTCGAGGCGACGACCGCGGTCCGGATCTTGCCCATGAAATCGATGTTGGTGTTCGGCTTGATCCACTGCATGGCGTCACACGCTGAGCGTCGAGGGGCGCTTCTTGTGGGTGATGTAGTCGAAGAACTGCCGCGTGACGAAGATCGCCGTGAACATGCTGGTGATGATGCCGATCATGAGCGTCACGGCGAATCCACGGATCGGCCCGGTTCCGAACTGGTACAGGACCACGCCGGCGATGAAGGTGGTGACCTGGGCGTCGAAGATCGTCCAGAAGGCGCGGGCGTAGCCGGCGTCGACCGCGGCGCGCGGCGACTTGCCCGCCCGCAGTTCCTCGCGGATTCGTTCGTTGATGATCACGTTGGCGTCCACCGCCATGCCCATCGTCAGCACGAAGCCGGTCATGCCCGGCAGGGTGAGGGTGGCGCCGAAGGCGGAGAGCGCGGCGAGCATGAACACCATGTTGAGGATCAGCGCGAAGTCGGCGAACAGGCCGGCGAGCTTGTAGTACATCACCATGAAGATCACGACGAGCAGCAGGCCGACGCCGATGGCCCAGAGGCCGCGGCGGACGGAGTCCTGGCCGAGCGTCGGGCCGATCTTGCTCTCGGCGGCGGGCGGCTGCTTGAGCGGCGCGGGGAGGGCGCCGGCCTTGAGGACGACGACGAGGTCCTCGGCCTCCTTCTGCAGCTCCTGGGGGGAGCCGGCGCCGAGCGTGATGCGGCAGGAGCCGCCCTTGATCGGCTCGATGATCTGCGGCGCCGACCGGACGATGCCGTCGAGGACGATCGCCATCAGCCGGCCGACGTTCTTCTCGGTGGCCTCGCCGAACTGCTCGCCGCCGAGCGAGTCGAAGTCGAGGATGGTGTAGATCTGGTCCTTGATCGCATCGGGGTCGTAGCGCACCGCGGCGTTGACGACGCGGTCGCCCGTGACCATCACCTCGGGTTCGAGCAGGAAGGTCCGCCAGCGATTGGGCGAGGCGCCGGGCTGGTTGCGGTCGAGCGACGGACCTTCGATCGTGCCGACGTAGACGCGGCTCCAGGTGGAGGCCTTCGCCGGGTCGCCCCGGACCTCCGGGGCGACGAGGTACGCCTCGATGAACTGCTGCAGGATCTCCCGGCCGCTTTGCGACTCCGTGTCCTGCGCCTCCAGGTGCTGCCCGCCGCCGCGCGTGTAGAGGCTGATCTTCCCCTGGAACCGGGGGTCCTTCTGGATGAACGCGATCACGCCGGGGTCGACGTACGGCTCGTTGGCGACGATGCGGAACTCGAGCGACGCGGTCTTGGAGATGATCTCCTTGACCCGGTTGACGTCGTCGATCGAGCGCTGGGGCACCTCGACCACCACGTCCATCCCCTGCGCCGCGATGTTCGGCTCCGTCAGGCCGTGCTGGTCGACCCGCTCGCGGATCACCTTCAGCACCCCTTCCGAGGAGATCTTCCGTTCGTTCTCGAGCACGTCCGAGCGCAGCGTGAAGCGGCAGGTCTTCTGGTCCTCGTCGCAGCCGTCGAAGTTCAGGACCTGCTCGTAGTACGTCGCCAGCTCCTGCGCCTTGGCGAACGGCTCGTTGAAGTGCAGCGCGAAACGGCGGTTCCCCAACCGCTCGGTCCGCACCCCATCCTCCGCCACGCCCGCCTCGCGCACGACCCACTGCTTCGCCGACATCGCGTAGCCCTCGGTCCGCCGCGCGTAGGCCTTCCCGACGTCAATCTCGTAGACCAGCCGCACGCCTCCCTGGAGGTCCAGCCCGAGGTTCACGTGGCTCTTCGTCGAAACGAAGACCGGCTGATACTCCTCGGGCAGCGACCCGACGGCGAAGTACGCCGCGACCAGCACGAGCGCGACGATGAAGCCGACCTTCCAGTACCAGATCTTTTCCACGGAACGGCCCTCTTACTTGTTGCCGACCAAGGACTCCGGGTTGGAGTCCGCCTTGCCGGCGATCTGGGAACGCAGAATCTTGATCCGCACCTTCTCCGAGATCTCGATCACGGCCACCCGGTCGTCGATCCCGGTGATCGTGCCGAAAATCCCGCCGTTGGTCACGACACGGTCGCCCTTCTTCAAGGCCCGCAGCAACTCCTGGTGCTCCTTCGCCTTCTTCTGCTGGGGACGGATGAGGAGGAAGTAGAAGATGCCGAACATCACCGCCAGCATCAGGATCTGCGGGCCGCAGGTGGTCCAGAACGAGCCCTTCGGTTGCTCCTCCTTCGGCTCACCGCCGCCCGTTGCGCCGGCGCTCCCCGGAGGCGTGGTTCCCGGCGGCGTCGGCCCTGCCGTGGACGCAGCCGGAGGCGCCGAGCCCGTCGCCGCCGCCGCAGCCATGGGAGCCGCCGCCGGTGCCTCGGCAGTCGTCGCCGCCGCAGCCGTGGGAGCCGCCGCCGGTGCCTCGGCAGCCGT
>JAAZOP010000388.1 GCA_012797735.1 Myxococcales bacterium | reverse complement strand
GGTCGTTGTCGGGGTCCGGGCAGCCGTCCCCGTCCTCGAACCCGTCCGGGTCCTCCGCCGCCTCCGGACAGCCGTCGAGGTGGTCGTACAGGCCGTCCCCGTCGGTGTCGGGCGGTTCCACGTGCACCGAGCAGCTCGTCAGGCAGAACGTGCCGGCCAGGCCGAAGGCGAGCGCCTTGGCGTCGGCCGGGTCCAGCGGGTCGTCGTCGGGCTGCACGACCTGCAGGTAGCGGACGTACGGGCCGAACGAGAAGCCGTCGACCAACGACAGCTCGTAGCCCATCCCCGCGTCGAACCCCAGGCGGTCCAGGTTTCCGGTCCGGACGTAGCCGACGTGCGCGGACAGCCACAGGTCGCCGTGGAGGTTCCCCCGGTGCCAGTCGGGCAGGTCGCCGACGTGCAGGGCGAAGCCCGACGCATCGTTGATCGGCCGCAGCCTCACGCCGCCGCCGATGAGATGCAGGAAGCCGTCCGGCCGCGCGAAGTCGCCCGTGCCCTCGGTGAAGCCGCCGAAGAGATACTCGATCTCCAGCCCGACCCGGTCGATGATCGACCACTCCCACGCCGCCGCCGCGCTCCCCCCGAAACCGAAGTACCCGGTCTGCGGCTCGGTCAGGAACGTCGCCGCCCCGCCCTCGACGTGCAGGTCGAACGTCCCGGTCTCCGCGCCCGCCGGGGCGGCGGCCAGCAACACCCCCGCGCACGCCGCCGCGCACGCCGCGCGTCGCCGCCCGGGTGCATGGAACTTCTTCTCCCACGCACGAACACCCGCCGACATCGCCCCCCACTCTACCATGCCAGGTCGTTCCTCCAACAGGGCCGCTCGCCGCCGGCGGAAGGTCCGCGTTGCGGGGCCATGGAACCCGGCCGTTCACCGCGGGACGGGCGGACCGACCGGACGGGCGAGTTCCCGCGGGGTGAGGCCCACCGCGCGGCGGAGGACCGCATCGACCACCCGGGTCGGCGCGAGCCGCACCGCCCAGATCGCCGCGCGGAAGCGGCCCGGGACGACGTAGCGCGCCCGCGGGCGCTTCCGGCGCAGCACCCTGGCGATCGTGCGCGCCACCGCCTCCGGGCCGGGCGACCGGGCGTCCCATGCCCGGACCGTCCGCTCGTAGCGTTCCACCGCGGGGGCGTACGGCGAGCCGGCATCCCGGTAGCCCGCCGCGCTGGCGGTCGCCGTCTCGGCGAAGTGCGTCCGGATCGGCCCGGGCTCCACGAGCGTCACCCGGACGCCGAACGGCGCGAGTTCCATCCGGAGCGCGTCGGACAGCGCCTCCACGGCGTGCTTCGTCGCGCAGTAGACGCCCTGGAACGGCAGCACCAGCCGGCCCACCACGCTGCTCACGTTGACGATCCGGCCCGCGCCGCGCCGCCGCATGGCCGGCGCGAACTGCTGCGTCACCCGGAGCAGTCCGACCACGTTGGTCTCGAACTGGCCGCGCAGTTCGCTCTCGGCGACCAGTTCCAGCGGCCCGATCAGGCCGTACCCGGCGTTGTTGACGAGCGCGTCCAGACCGCGGCCGCCGGTACGCCGCTCGACCTCGGCGCCCGCCGCGGCGATCGAGTCGGCGTCGTTCACGTCGAGGAGCAGCGTCTCGAGCGGCCGGTCGCCCGCCTGCCGGCGGAGTTCCTCCAGCCGATCCGGCTTGCGTCCCGTGGCGAACACCCGGTACCCGAGCCGCGCGAGGAGCAGCGCGGTCGCGCGTCCGATTCCTCCCGTGGCCCCCGTGACGAGAACGGTCTGCGACGTCATGCGCGACTCCGGCCCGCGGATCCCCGCCCGGCGGGACGCGCCGGCGCGGCGCGCGGCGCCGGCACTATGGAGCCGGAGCGAGACCGTGGCAACCGGCGGGGTCGTGCGCCGGGGCCCTCGCCGGAGTTGCCGCGAGCGCCCGCGCCGTCTACGATGCCGTTCGTGCCGTCGAAGGCCCTGCCACCCGCGGTCCGGCTCCGGGCGACCCCGGCGGCGGCCGTCGTCGCCCTCGCCGCGGCCCTCTGTGCCGCGGCCCCGGCCTCGGCGGCGCGCTACCGGATCGAGTCGCGCACCGGAGCGCTCGCCTACCCGGTGATCGGCCGCGACGGCGCCGTCGTGCTCGACGAACGCGTCATCCAGACCACCCTGCGCCTCCGGATCGATGACCTGCTCGAAGTGCCCGCCGACAGTCCGGACCCGGCGCGCGAACCCGACGTCGTGATCGGCGCCTCGCTGCGCTGGTTCGGCAACCCCGGCGTCGACGGCGACGCCGTCGACCCCGACAACCTCGCCTTCGTCCCCTTCGCCCGGGACATGGCGCTCGAGATCCTCTGGGCCCAGGTCGCCGCGACCCATCTGTTCGGCGGGTGGCTCGACCTCCGCGCCGGCCGCCTGCTCCACGAAGGACCGCTCGGATGGCGCTCCGACGACGGCGCCGAGGTGCGCTTCGGGCCGTTCGAGTGGCTCGGGGTCGCGGTCGCCGGCGGTTTCGAGAACCTGCGCGGCCTGCGCCTCGCCGGCACGTCCTTCGCCCCGCAGGGACTGGAGCGCTGGAGCGGGGAGGGGGAGGGGGCCGAGCGCTACGACGGCCACGCCGCTCCGGAACACCGTCCGACGGTCCAGGCGACCCTCGACGGACGCCTCGGCCCCGTCGGCTGGGCGGCGGCCT
Organism: Myxococcales bacterium; assembly: GCA_012797735.1. Lineage (GTDB taxonomy): Bacteria > Myxococcota_A > Polyangia > DRWM01 > JAAZOP01 > JAAZOP01. Next base: position 851 of record JAAZOP010000388.1, on the reverse strand, counting down.
ACCGCCGCACCTGGCGCTCCCTCGACGGCGGCACGGCGGAGGAACTGGTGGGCTGGGAGATCGATGGCGGCTGGGGGCCGCTCTCGGCGTTCACCTCCGCGCGCGTCGATCTGACGGCCGGCCTGTTCGCCGACGCGTCGGCCGAGCTGGCCGCGCGACTGGGCGGCGGCCGTCACCGCCTCGAGGCGCGCTACGACTACTTCCGCCCGACCTTCGACGCCGAATCGATCTTCTGGGTCTTCGCCGCCGACCCGTTCCACGAGCTGACGCTGCGCTACGGGTTTCCGCTGGTCGGAGCGCTGCGGGGCGAGGCGTGGGCCAGCGCGCGGCACGTGCGCGGCGATGGCGGCGACGCCCCGAGCCGCCTGCTCGGCCCGATCACCGACCTGGGCGGCGGCGTCGGCCTGACGCTGCGCACCGAGGCGTTCTCGTCGTCGGTGCGCTGGAAGCTGCTGCGCGGCGCCACGACCGACCTGGCGGGCGCCGACTGGACGGTCCGCGTTCCGCTCGCCGCCCGCTGGGAGCTGTTCGCCGTCGCTTCGGCCTGGCAATGGAACGACCTGCTCCGCGACCGCGGCTACGGCGTCGGCGGCGCCGGCCGGGCCGGCGCGGCGGTCGATGTCGTGGAGGGGGTGCGCGTCGAGGCCGAGGCGCAGGTGGCCCACGACACGCGGGAGGGGACGACCTTCGCCGTCTTCGCCTGGCTCGACCTGGGGGTGGTGTGGTGAACGGCGCCGGGCCGCGTTCCCGTCCGATGCTCCGTCCGGCGGCGGCGGCCGCCGCGCTCGCGGCGCTCGTCCTCCCCGCCCTCGGCCTGCCGGCCGGCGGGGCGGGCGGGTCCGGTTCGCCGG
>JAAZOP010000387.1 GCA_012797735.1 Myxococcales bacterium | reverse complement strand
CGCGGCGGGCCTCGTCGAGCGATTCGCCGCGCTGTTCGCGGTAGTCCTTGATGATGTCCTCGGTGCCGGAGGCGCGCTTGAGGACCCAGGTGCCGTCGTCGAGGACGACCTTGACGCCGTCGCCGACGACGAGGCGTTCGACGGTGCGGCCGGCGACGCGCTTCCCGGCGAGGGCGGATTCGACGAGGCCGCGGTGGGCGGCGAGCTCGGCGAGGCGGGCCTTGCGGCCGGGGGACGCCGGGGCGTCGACACGCTCGTAGCGGTGCGGCCCGTGCTCGGCTTCGAGCTCGCGGTAGAGCGTGCCGAGGTCCTTGCCGGTGCGGGCGACGACTTCCATCATCAGCAGGACGGCGGCGATGCCGTCCTTCTCGGTGACCCAGGTCCGGCCGTCCCGGCGGGGAAGCGAGAGGCCGGCGCTCTCCTCGCCGGCCAGGACGTAGCGGCCGGCGCGAAGGCCGGCGACGAACCACTTGAAGCCGACAGCGACCTCGTGGACGGGACGTCCATGCCTTTGAGCGATACGGTCCAGGAGGTGGGTGGTGCCGATCGTGCGGCCGACGCCCAGGGCGGGGTCGAAGGCGCGGTGGCGGCAGAGGTAGTCGAAGAGGACGCAGAGGACGTGGTTGGGGTTGAGGACGCCGGTGGAGTCCTCGGCGCCGAAGCGATCGGCGTCGTTGTCGTTGGCGCCGAGGAGCGGGACGCGGAGGCGTTCGCGGAGGCCGGCCACGGCGCGCATGGCCCAGGGGGAGGACGGATCGCCGCGCAGCTTGCCGTCCCAGTCGCGGGTCCGGTGGGCGGAAGCGGGGTCGGGGTCGCCGAGGACGACTTCGATCGCGATGTCGTGGTGTCCCGCGATCGCCTCGTAGTAGCCGTGGGCGGAGCCGCCGAGCGGGGTGGCGGCGAAGCGGTGGCCGCGCAGGACGTCGAAATCGATCACCGTCGCCAAGTCCTGGACGTAGGGGAGCACCAGGTCGACCTCGATCACGAGTCCTTCGCGGACGGCGCGGTCGTAGTCGAGGCGTCGGATGCCGGACGGGTCGCGGAGCAGATCGTTGGCACGGGCATCGATCGGGCCGGTGCGGGTGTTCGGACCGCCGTCCATGCCGTTGCTCTTGTAGCCGGCCTCCTCGGGCGGGTTGTGGGAGGCGGTGACGACGGCGCCCTCGACGTTGCCGCCCCAGGCGTTGCCCAGGAGGATGGCGTGGGAGACGACGGGGGTGGGCGTGGCGCGGTCGCCGCGGTGGACGAGGACGGCGATGCCGTTGCCGGCGAAGACCTCGGCGGCGGTGCGCAGGGCGAAGTCGGAGGTGAAGCGGACGTCCTTGCCGAGGAAGACGGGTCCGGGGAGGCCGCCGCGGAGGTTGGCGGCCGGGTCGTCGGAGTCCGCGGGGCCCCAGGTGCCGCGTTCCCGGCGGATGTCGCAGAGAGCCTGGGTCATGGCGGCGACGTGCCGCTCGCAGAACCCGTTGCCGGTGAGGCCGCGATGGCCGGAGGTGCCGTTCTTGATCGGGCGCAGCTCGCCGTCGGGATGGAAATACGCCCGTTCCATCCGCTCGCGGGTGACGAGGGTGTCGGGTTCGGGGTGCCGGCCGGCAAGGGGGTGGGTCATGGGGTCCGGGTCCTTTCGGGCGGCGCCGGCGGGTTCGACATCGCCGCCGGCGGTTCGGGCCGTCGGGGCCGGCGCCGGCTGTCGTTCCGGTCTAGAAGCGACCGACGACGCCGAGGCCGAATCCATCGGCGACGGGACCGGCGGCGAGGCCGGTCACGGCGGCGCCGGATGCCTCGGGGGCCTCGCCGTCCCAATCGACGAAGAAGGCCAGGACCAGGGTGGCGACGGCGGCGGCCCCGGTGAGGGCGCCGCAGATGTCGGCGCCGAGGGCGAGGGCCCGGCCGTCCTCCTGCTGCTGGGCGGTGCGGTTCTGGTCGTTCGCGTAGTCGGCGTCGGCCTTGAGGGCGAGACCGCCGGTGACACCCCAGGCGATCGCGGCGGCGCCGGTGATGCCGACGCTGGTCCAGAACCAGACCGGGGCGACGCCGCCGTCGTCCGCGGAGCCGCCGCCGCCCGCGGGCGGCGGTTCGGGCGGGGTGCCCCCGGCGACGGTGGCGGGGCCGAGTTCGAGCGTCACGGCCGACTGCTGTCCGGCGGCGACGGAGACGGTCTGCGACACGGGGTCGCGGCCCGCGAGACGCGCCGCGACCGTGTGTTCGCCCGGCTCGACGAAGACGGGCTGGGCCAGCGGGGCTCGCCCGGCGGTGCGGCCGTCGACGACGATCTCCGCCCCGGCCTCGTTGACCTCGACGGCAAGGCGTCCGAGGACGCCGCGGAGTTCGTCGAGCTGCGCCTGGGCGTCGCGGCGGTCGACGTCGTCGGCGGTCGAGCCGAACTCGGACATGAAGCGTTCGAACGTATGCTGGGCGTCGAGGTTCCGGCCGAGGCGGCGCTGGCACAGACCGACGTTGAGCAGGCCGGGGGCGGTCGCCATCGCCTCGACGGAGGCGTTGAACTCCGCGAGGGCCTGCTCCCACTGTTCCTGGCCGACCAGTTCGACGCCGCGTTCGAAGTGGACCCGCGCGGTTTCCATCTGTTCGTCGGTCGGCTCCTGGGCCCGGGCCGGGGCCGCGGCCAGCAGAGCGGTCGCGATCGCCGCCCAGGCGGCTGTGATCTGGAATCGGCGGTTCACCATCGTCGTCCTCCCTCCTCCTCGACTCGTCCACGGCGCTCGACGGCGCCGGCTAGCGTCCACCCGGGAAGCTGGTGCGGATCTCGGCGCGGCTCGCGGCATCCTGCGGGGCGCTCGCGCCGCCCGCATCCCTGCGTCCTCCGGGGAAGGTGGTCCGGATCCCGCCGT
>JAAZOP010000386.1 GCA_012797735.1 Myxococcales bacterium | reverse complement strand
CGTCCTGGGCCTGTCCGATCGCCCGCACCAGGAGGTCGCACGGGATCTCGCGCGGCGAGGTCCCCTCGACCGGAACCGGCCGGGGCCGGCCCGAGCCGTCCGGTTCGGCGAGGCGCATCGGCTGCACGAGCACCGCGGCCAGTCTTCCTGCGACGCGCCGAACTTCGACCGGGGCCGCCAGGAACTCGACCCGGACTCCTTCGGCGCGCGCCGCTTCCACCTCCTCGCGCAACGCCGGCATCTCCGCCTCGCCGCGGCGGTAGACGATCGTCACCTCGCGGGCGCCGAGCCGAACGGCTGCCCGGGCGGCGTCGACCGCGGCGTTGCCGCCGCCGGACACCACGACGCGCTCGCCGGGTCGGAACGGGTGTTCCAGCGCGAAGGCTTCGAGGAGTTCGAGGGCGTCGACCACGCCCGGGCCGTCCTCGTCGGGAATGCCGAGGCGCCGGGTGCGCCCGGCGCCGACGGCCAGGAACGCGGCGTCGAAGCCGTCGGCGCGCGGGTCGCGGACGACGGGGGTGTTGCAGCGGATCTCGATGCCCAGCGCCTCGAGGATCGCCAGCTCCTGGCGCAACACGTTCCGCGGGAGCCGGAACGGCGGGATCGCGGTCGCCAGCAGGCCCCCGGCCGCCGCGGAACGCTCGAACACCGTCACCCGATGGCCGCGCAGCCGCAGTTCGGCGGCGCACTGGAGCCCCGCCGGGCCGGAGCCCACCACGGCCACGCGCCGTCCGGTGTCCGCCGCCCGCGCGACCTTCTCGCGCAACCAGTGCGTTTCCGGCGGATCGTCGAAGGAGGCCGCGAAACGCTTCATCTCGCGGATCGCCAGGGGCGCCTCGGTCCGTCCCCGCTCGCACGCCGACTCGCACGGATGGTGGCAGACGTGGCCCAGCGTGCCCGGCAGCGCGACCCGCTCGCGAATCAGCCGGAGAGCCTCGATCGGCCGGCCGGCGGCGAGGTGGTTGACGTAGCCCTGGGCGCAGACGCCGGCGGGGCACGCCGCGCTGCAGGGAGCGAGCGCCGGGATTTCGGGTCGCACCCGCGCGGCGGCGTCGCCGTGGCCCGACAGGATGCGCCGCTCGGAGCGGAACCGCTTCTCCGCCGCCTCCAGCGGCACGGCGCAGGGCTGCCCATCGACGGTGCAGCCGCAGGTGCAGCAGGCGCTCTCCACCACGCGGTACGAGCGCGGCTCGTGCCACGGCTCGGCCTCGCGCAGCAGGGCGCACGGGGCGCGGGAGATCACCACGGCCATCCCGTCGGTGGCGATCGCCCGCCGCATCGCGGCGACCGTCTCCTCGACCCGCATCGGGTTGACCGCCTCGACGAGCTTCGCGCCGCTGGCGCGCGCCAGCGCCTCGATCTCCACCGGCTCGTACGTCCGCCCTTCGCGGCTCGCCGTCCCCGGATGCGGCTGGTGGCCGGTCATCGCCGTGGTCAGGTTGTCGAGCACCACGACGACGAACTTGTAGCCGTTGTGCACGGCGTTGATCAGGCCCGTGATGCCGGAATGGAAGAACGTCGAGTCGCCGACGTAGGCGAAGACCGGCTCCGTGGTCTGGCGGGAAAGGGCGGCGGCCAGGTTGATCGCGCCGCCCATGCAGATCAGGTGCTGCGCCTGGTCGAACGGAGGCCCGTACCCGAGCGTGTAGCAGCCGATGTCGTTCTCGAAGATCCCGCGGCCTCCCGTGGCCACCGCCGCGGCGTAGAACGACGCCCGGTGCGCGCAGCCGGCGCAGAGCACCGGCGGGCGGCGCGGCAGGGCGGCGACCAGCGGCGACGGCGGCGGCGGACT
>JAAZOP010000385.1 GCA_012797735.1 Myxococcales bacterium | reverse complement strand
CGAGGGCCGCGCCCGAGCCGATGCGCGGGGGGTCCGGGGGGGACGCAGAGGCCGCGCCTGGGAAGCCGCCGAGTTTCGGGAGATGTGCGGCCGGGCGGTCCCCCCCGGGTGACCCGAAGCGCAGGCGTTCCCGTCTGGCGGCGGCCCGGTTCTCGCGCTAGAGTACCGGCGCGGAGGTCCTGGCGGTGGTGGGCAGCGGGCGAACCGGTCGCGAACCACGACATCCCGTGCCGGGCGGCCTTCCGCGTCTGACATGCGTGTCGCCCTGCATGCGGGGGCCGCAAGGAAAGACCGCGACACGGGTCCGTGATTTCGAAGGGTTACCGTTCGGTCGCGTTCTGGCGTGCGCCTTGCTTCTGCTGTTCGTCGCGGCCGGGGGGACCGCGATGGGTGCCGGATGCCTGGTGACCGACCCCGTACCCTACGAACCCGCGGAGAACATCCCGCCGATCATCCTGCCGGGGGTCCAGCCGGACCCGTTGAAGCTGGTGGTCAGCACGGCGGGCGCGACGGAGAACATCGAGCTGCGGCTGACGGTGCCCGTGCTCGAGTACAACCTGGACGACACCCTGTACTACAGCCTGGTGTGGCAGAACTGCGGCGGCATCGAGAACCTGCTCGGGCGGTACAGCCTTCCGCCGCCGGCGGAGCGTTCCCGCACGCGGACGATCTCACGGACGGTGAGCCTGGGTCCGTCGCGGCTCGGCCCGGTCTCGGGGGTCTACTGCGGGCGGGTGTTGTTGGCGGTTTCGGACCGGGGTTGGACTCCGGACATGCCGCCGCTGTGCAGCCCGCCGCAAGACGAAGAGGGGCACGACGTGACGGTCGTCCCGATCGTCCAGTGGTGGATCCTGAAGGACGTCGGCACGACGGCCGACGGACCCGGAGTGAAGACATGCGGCGAGGCCGCGTCGCCTCCGCAGGAGTAGTCCTGCTGGCCGCCCTGGTCGTGTCCGCGGGCTGCGGACTGATGGCCATGGACTTCGGAGGCGGCGCGAACAACAGCTGTTCGAACGGCGACGACTGCGGCGCAGACTCGACCTGCGACGGATCGCTCGGCATCTGCGTCGCGCGTCTCCGTCCCGAGGTCGGCGTGTTCCTGCGGTTCACGTACCCTTCGTCCACGGGCGCCACCGTTCGCGAGTACCAGTCCCAGCCGCTCGGGTCGGCGGCCGACCTGCGCGTCACGCTGCCGCCGCTGGTGACCGTCGAGGGGTGGGTTCGGGGCGGCGACCCGGTGAGCACCGTGCAGGCGCGCATCCGGCTCAGCCGGGCGTCGCCGATCGCGGGCGAACGGGAGGAGCAGGCGGAGGTGAGCGCGGAGCGCGACCCGGCGTTCGACGACTGGGCGACCGGGCGGACGTTCTCGGTGGTCGTGCCCCAGTCGCAGGTGGGGCGGGAGCCGTACGTCGCGGTGGTGGAGCCACAGGGGGATGACGCCGAGTTGTTCCCGCCGGTCGTGCTGGAGGGGTTGACGTTCGACGGCCGGGGCGACCGGCGGTTGGAGGTCACGCTGCCTTCGGGGGCGGACCTCCGCCGGGTGAGCGGCCTGGTCGTCCGGAGCGACGGCTCGCCGATCCCGAACCTCTCCGTGCGGGCCGTCGACCCGGACACCGGCCGGCGCGTCTCGACGATCGACCTCTCCGCGCCGATCGGGACGCTCGCGGGCGGGGACCCGGAAGAGCCCCCGCCCACCGGCAGCTTCGAGTTGCTGCTGCCGGCGACCGTTCGGCGTTTCCGTCTGGTCGTCTCGCCGACCGTCGAGGAGCCGACGTTCCCCACGTTGACGGTCGACGGATTCGAGTGTCCGGATGTCGCCTGCGCCGGGTTGGACCTCGACGCCGACACCGTCATCGAACTCGACGGCGTGGAGCAGCCGGCGATCGCCTTCCCTGCGATCGGCCTTCCCCTGCGCCTCGAGGGCACCGTGGAGGGCCGGGAGCCCGGGTCGTCGCTGCCGGCCCCTGTGCCGGGCGCCACGCTGCGTTTCGTCCGGCGGATCGAGACCGGGAACCCGCTGGTTTCGGCCGTGTTCGAGCAGGTCGCGGTGACGGACGCGGCGGGGAACATCGTGCCGTCCACCGAGGCGACCGAGGAGATGCTCGGCGTCGCCCTGCTCGAGGGCGACTACGAGGTGACGATCACGCCGCCGGACCGGCTGCGGCTGGCCGGCTTGCACGAGTCCTTCCTGCGCGTTGCCCCCGCCTCGCCCACCGGCGAGCGGGTCCAGCGCGGCCAGGTGTTCCAGCTCGGGCCCCGCGCCGATCTGCACGGCGTGGTCCTCGATCCGCGAGCGCGCCCGGCCGCCCTGCTGACCGTCGAGACGCAGCTGGTCCGACCGGCCGGCGACGTCCTGGGCGCCAACCCCGGCGACCTCAACCGCGTCGTCACCGCCGAGACCTGGCTCGACGGCGGCTTCGACCTCCAGGTCGAGCCCGGCACGCACCTCTTGGTGCTGCGCCCCGACGCCGCCAGCCGCTTCCCCTGGCGCCTGCTGCCGGACGTCGTCGCGCCGGACGGCCCCGTCACCGCGTCGCTCGAGGCCCCCGTGGTCCTCACCGGCGTGGTCGAGATCCCGGCCGCCTCGGGCGCGCCCCAGCCGGCCGCCGACGTTACCGTCGATGCGCTCGTCCCCAGCGACGCCGCCGGCGGCGTCGTCGTCCACGTCGGCCGCGCGACGACCGGCGCCGACGGCCGCTTCCAGCTCCTCCTCTCGCCGTCGCTCGACGCGCTCTGACCCGGCCGCCGCGACGGGCTATCCTTCGCGCGCCGGCGCCGATACACTTGCCGCCGATGCCCCCGCGCTCCCGGCTCGCCCGCGCCTGGCTGCCCGTCGCCATCGTCGTCTCCGCGACCGCGGGACTGCTCTGGCCCGCCCCGGGCCGATGGATGGCCGACGCCCGCGCCTCGACCTGGCTCGTCCCCGTCGTGATGCTGCTCGTCTCGCTCCGCGTCCCCGGACGACGGCTCGTCGAAGCCGTCCGTCACCCCCTCGCCCTGCTCGCCAGCCTCGCGCTCACCTTCGGGCTCTTCCCCCCGCTCGCCCTCGCCTGGCAGGCGCTGTTCGGCCCGGCCACCGACGAGGCGCGCACGGCGCTGGTGATTCTCGCCGCCCAGCCCAGCACGCTGGCCACGGCCGCCGTGCTGACGCAGCTGGCCGGCGGCAACGCGGCCCTGGCGGTGGTCTGCACCGTGACGAGCCAGATCGCGTCGATCGTCGCCACCCCCTGGATCCTCGCGTTGTACGTGGGCCGGGTCGTCCCCGTCGACGCCTGGGCCCTGACCTTCGACCTGCTCCGCGCCGTCCTGGTCCCCGTCCTGCTCGGCCAGATCCTCCGTCCTCTCGTGGTGCGTCTCGTCGAGCGCTGGTCGGGGGTCCTGTCGGTCGTCGCGGAGTCGGTCGTCGTCTCGTTCGTCCTGATGGGGTTCGCGACGGCGCGCGCCGACCTGGTCGCGGCGCCGGCGACGGCCGGCCTTGTGCTGGCCACGGTCGTCGCCGTTCATGCCACGATGCTGGCGAGTTCCACCGCCGCCGGCTTCCTCCTGCGGCTGGACGGCCCCGGCCGCCTCGGCCTCACGCTCGCCGCCTCCCAGAAGACGGTCGCGGCCGGCATCCTCGTCTGGCAGATCGGCTTCCCGGGCAACGCGCTGGGCCCGATCTACGTCGTCCTGCACCACCTGCTCCAGACCGTCGCCGACTCGATCCTGGCGCCCCTCATGCCCCGGATACGGCTTGGAAAACGGCATCTGTTTCCCTTGACCTGACGGATCGATCCGACTATAAGCCGACCCTCCGGTGCCCTGGGGGGGCGGCGGGCGGAGTCCGTCCGAAGCGGGTTCCCGGACGTATCCCGAAGGGAGTGTCCCGATGCGGTTTGGTCTGATTTCGGTGGTTTTCCTCGCCCTGTCGGTCTCCGCGGTCGCCCAACCCCAGCCTGCGACGCAAGCTCCCGCGGCGACGGCGGCACAGGCGCCTGCGGCTCCGGCCACACCCACCACGGAGCCTGCGACGGCCGCGCCGGTCGCGGAAGCCGCTGCCGCGGCGCCCGCCGCGGGGGCCCCCTCGACCGCTCCGGCGATGTCGGCCGGGGCGGCGACGGCTGCCGAGGCACCGGCGGCGGCTCCCACGGCTGCGGCGGCGACGGCTGCCGAGGCACCGGCGGCGGCTCCCACGGCTGCGG
>JAAZOP010000384.1 GCA_012797735.1 Myxococcales bacterium | reverse complement strand
TCGCCCTGTTCCTCGCCGCGCCCGATCGGCGGCGCGGCGACGACCGTCCGGCGGCCCGAATCCAGGCCGTCCGCTGGGCCGCGGTCGGCCTGATCCCCGCGCTCGCCGGCCTGCTCGTGCTGCTCACCGTGCTCCGCGGCTGGACCTGGGACATCGACCGCCTGACCGTCGGCTCGTTCCGCCTGGCCTACCTGCAGTCGGTGCTGAAGGGCGAGCGCCGCGGGGAGCTGCTGTACCTGTCCGACGGGATCTCGACCACGGTGACCGTGCAGCGCTGGGGCGACCACCTGGCGATGAAGAACAACGGCAAGGTCGATGCCAGCACGGGCGACGACATGCCGACGCAGGTGATGGTGGCGGGATTGCCGCTGCTGCTGCATCCGCGCGGCCCGGAGGGGCTGCGCGTGGCGGTCATCGGCTTCGCCTCGGGCGTCACGGTCGGCACGGCGCTGCGCTTCCCCGTGGCGCGCGTCGATGCGATCGAACTGGAGCCGGCGACGATCGAGTCGTCGTGGTTCTTCCGCCACGTCAACCTGCTGTCGTACGAGGGCGGCGCGGCGGACCCGGATTCGCTCGAGTTCCGCCCGCTGCGCCCCGACCCGCGCCTGCGCGTACTGTCCAACGACGGCCGCAACTTCCTCGCCTCGACGCCGGAACGCTACGACGTCGTGATCAGCGAGCCCTCCAACCCGTGGATCACCGGCGTCTCCAACCTGTTCACCCTCGATCACTTCCTCGCCGCCCGGCAGGCCCTGGCGCCCGACGCCGTGTTCTGCCAGTGGGTGCAACTCTACGAGATGAGCGAGCGGAGCGTGCAGGCGATCCTCCGCACCTTCGCCGAGGCTTTCCCCCACCTGCTCGCCTTCTCCGCCTCCCCGGGCTCCTCCGACCTCGTCCTGCTCGGCTCGTTCGCGCCGCTGCAACCCCGCATCGCGGAGCTCCGCCGGAGGCTGGCGCGGCCCGACGTCGCCGAGGCCCTCGCCGAACACCGCTCGAACGTCAGCGTCGCGGACGACGTCCCGGCGCGGCTGATCTTCGCCAGCCGAGCGGAGGCGATGGACTTCACCCGCGACGCCACGGTCAACACCGACGACAACGCGTTCATCGAGTTCCAGGCGCCGCGCGACTTGGTGCGCTACGCGACGATCGATTCCGAAATCGTCGACCGCGTCTACGGCCTCGACTGGAACTACGGCCGCCCGTCCCTCGCCGCCCTGCGCGCCGCAGGCTACCGCCTCGACGGCGCGGAGGCGATGTCCGAACTGCACGCGGCGGTCGAGGCGCTCGTCCGGGCGGGCCGGCCGCTCTGGGCCGCCCGGCTCCTCGAGGAGGCGCTCGCGCCGGGGTCGGGCGTGCCGTTCGATCCCGACGAGGCGCAGGCGGAGGACTTCGAGCGGGTGCTGCACACGGCGGCGGCGCGGGAGGCGCACCCGGCCCGGGAAGCCCTCCGCCTGCTCGCCGCCGTGCTGGCCGAAGACCGCGCGGACCCGCGGCTCGTCGCCGGCCTCGCCGCCGCCGACGCCGCCTACCGCGCCGCCCTCCCCCGCCCCGCCGCCCTGGTCTGGCTCCTGGCCCGCGCCGAGCGGCTCGGTCACGCCGACGCCCTGTTGCCCCGCGCCCGGTTCCTGTTCCGCCTGCTGCGCGGCCTGCTCGAGGACGAGACGTTCCGCGCCGGGCTGCCGATCGCCGCCGGACTGCCGCCGGACTGGCAGCCCCTGCTCTCCTCCCTCACCGAGACCTCGGTCGCCGAGGCGCTGCGCGCCGCCCTGGGTCTCGAGCTGACCCGCCTCTCGCGCGACGTCCGCCCCGGAGCCCCCTCGCCGACCGACACCGCCCTCTCCTGGGCCCAGGACCGCATCCGCGCCTCGCAGAACCTCCCGGTGCCGCCCGACACCGACGCCCACGCCGTGCGCCTGCTCATGCAGCACGTGCTGCTCGTCACCGAACGCCGGCTTCCGGGACTGGAACCGCTCCTCGCCCCGACGTCCGGACAGGCGGTCGGCGAGTGGCGCGAGAGCCTGGAGACCGCGTTCGCACCGTGGGCCAGCGACACGTTCGTGCGCGTCCTGCCGGAGTTGACGCTGTTCGACGTCGCCGTGCGGCTCGAGGCCGACCCGTGGGGCGCGCCCGGCCGGATGGGGGACTACGTCCGGCGCGCGCGCGTGCGCCGCGAACTGCTCACCCACGGCGACCCCTGGATGGAAGCCCACGGGCCGCTGCTCCCCTCGGCCGGCGCGGTGGAGCGGGCCCTGCGCCGCGTCGCGCCCGTTGCGCTCGCACCGGTCGCGACGTCCGGATCGCCCGCCGGCCCGGGCGCGCCGGTCGCCG
>JAAZOP010000383.1 GCA_012797735.1 Myxococcales bacterium | reverse complement strand
GGTCCGGATCTGCACCGTCACCGACCCGCTGCCGGTGGACGAGACCGGCGACGGCCACCCGGACTACTTCCCGCGCGTCCTGCCCGGCACCTCCGTCTGCTTCGACATCCACGCCAAGCAGAACTGGACGGTGCCCGCCACGCGCGAACCGCAGATGTTCCGCGCGACGATCCAGGTGATGGGCGACGGCATCACCATCCTCGACGAGCGCGACGTCTTCTTCCTGGTCCCGCCCGTCATCACCATCGTCATCGGCTAGCGCCCCATCCCTCGACGGTTCCGAGCCGGCCGTTCCTCCTCGTTGGCCGGACGGGCCTTCGGGTGCTAGAGTCGTCCCCGGCCGGCGTCGCGTGGGGGGCGTCCCCCGCGCACGACGCGACCGGGGAGGTGCATGATGTCGAGGAACCTGCTCGTCGTCCTGACGCTCGTCACGGCCGCGTTCGCCGCCGGCTGCTCGCCCGCCTCGGGCGACGACCTGCCGGCCGACGTTCCGCTCGACCGCGGCGACGCCGACGCCGACGGCATCGGGCCGCCGCCGCCGGATTACGACGGCGACACGATCTCCGACGAGGACGAGGATCGGCCGGTCAATCTCGATACCGACGGCGACGGGACGCCGGACTGGCAGGACGACGACAGCGACAACGACACGATTCCCGACTCGCTGGAAGCCGGCGACGCCGACCCGCGCACCGCCCCGGGCGACGCCGACGGGGACGGCATGCCGAACTTCCGCGACCCCGATTCCGACGGCAACGGCATCCCCGATGCCGTCGAGAGCCGCGACGATCTGGACAGCGACACGATCCTCGATTTCGCCGACCTGGACGACGACGGCGACGGGATCGGGGACGTGGTGGAGATCGACGGCAACCCGACCGACCCTCCGGACTTCGAGGGAGACGGAATCCCCGACTACCGGGACGTCGATTCCGACGACGACTTCATCGGCGACCGCGACGAGGCGACGGCCGACACCGACGGCGACACGACTCCCGATCGGTTCGACAGCGACACCGACGGCGACAGCTGGACCGACGCGGAGGAGGCCGGCGACGCGGACATCAACACCCCGGTCGTCGACACCGACCTCGACACCGTCCCGGACTTCCGCGATCCGGACAGCGACGCCGACGGGCTGGCCGACGACCTGGAACGGACCGCCGGGACCAGCCGCACGAACCCGGACTCGGACGACGACGGCGTCAACGACATGATCGAAGTCGCCGCCGGCACCAACCCGCTCGACCCCGGCGACTCGCCCCGCACCCGCGGCGACTTCGTCTTCCTCGAGCCGTACAACGATCCGACGCACCCGCCGACGCCCCCCCTCGACCCCGACCCCCTCGAGGACACGCTGCTGTTCTCGACGAACATCCAGTACGCCGACGTCTACTTCCTGATGGATACCACCGGCTCGATGGGCGGCGCCGTGTCGAACCTCAAGTCGTCGCTGTCCTCGACGGTCATCCCCGCGATCGCCGGCGCGATCCCGTCGGCCTGGTACGGCGTCGGCGGCTTCGAGGACTACCAGAACGACGCGTGCGGCTACGGCTACTCGTCCAGCGGAGACCAGGTCTTCTACCAGTTCCAGACGATGACGCGCGACCCGGCGACCGCGCAGGCCGCCGTCAATCGCTACGCGACCCACTTCGGCGGCGACGGTCCGGAAAGCGACGTGCCGGCGCTCGTCGCCCTGGCCACCGGCCGCGGGGACGGCCGCTACGTCATGGACGCCCCTGCCTGCCCCGCCGACAGCGGCTCGATCGGCTACCCCTGCTTCCGGCCCGGCGCCGTGCCGATCGTCATCCTCATCACCGACATCACCTTCCACAACGGGCCCGGCGGCTCCAACCTCTACGACAACGGCTGTCTCGGCATCACCGCCCCGACCTACCCCGACGCGATCGCCGCCCTGTCCACCATCGGCGCCAAGGTCATCGGCATCAACGTCGGCGGCGGCGCCAGCGACCTCGCCACGATCGCGCGCGACACCGGCGCCGTCGACACCGGCGGCTCCCCGCTCGTCTACAGCACCGACTGGGGCGGCAGCGGCCTCGGCACCGAGGTCGTCAACGGCGTGCAGACCCTGGCCACCAACGTCCCGCTGCGGATCGATGCCGTGCCCGTCGATGACCCGTCCGACGCCGTGGACGCCCCGGCCGAGTTCATCGACTACATCGAGGCCAATGCGTCGGGCGAGTCGATCACCGACCCGGTCTCCGGCGAGGTCCGGATCTGCACCGTCACCGACCCGCTCCCCGTCGATGACCCCGCCGACGGCCACCCCGATTACTTCCCGAGGGTCCTTCCCGGCGTGCCGGTCTGCTTCGACATCCACGTCAAGCAGAACTGGACGGTACCCGCCACCCGCGAACCGCAGATGTTCCGCGCCACGATCCAGGTCATGGGCGACCGGATCACCATCCTCGACGAACGCGACGTGTTCTTCCTCGTGCCGCCCGAGGTCACGATCATCATCGAGTGACGACGGCGGCCGCGGGCGGGAACCCCCGCGTCACGGCCCGGTCCTCCGGCGCCCGAGCGTCCCGCTTCCCCTCCGCGCTCCGGGTGCGCGATCCTCACCCGTGGGTGTTCAGCCGCGGTTCCGTTCCCAGAGGATCCGCAGCCCCCGCAACGTCAGGTCCTCGTCGACCTCGTCGATCGTCCGGGAACTCTCCGCGATCATCGTCGCCAGGCCGCCGGTCGCCAGCACCCGTACCGGGAACCCCAGTTCGGTCCGGATCCGCTCCACCAGCCCGTCCACCAGCGCGACGTATCCGTAGTACAGCCCCGACTGGAGCGAATGCACCGTGTTGCGGCCCACCGCGCTCTTCGGCCGCCGGATCTCCACGCGGAACAGCTTCGCCGCCCGCGTGAACAGTGCGTCCGCCGCTGTCTGCAACCCCGGCGCGATCGCCCCGCCGAGATACGCACCGTCGGGAGCGATGCAGTCGAAGGTCGTCGCCGTCCCGAGGTCCACCACGATGCAGCCGCCCTTCACCTGCTCGAAGGCCGCCACCGCGTTCACCACCCGGTCCGCCCCGACCTCCCGGGGGTCGTCGAGCCTGACCGCGATGCCCGTCCGGATGCCCGGACCGACGCACAACGGGGGGAAACCCAGGAGCCGCCGCCCCAACGGCTCGAAGATCGGCGTCAGCGCGGGGACGACCGAGGCGACCGCGAACCCCGCCAGATCCTCGAACCGCAGCCCCGCCGCCGCGAACAACCCGCGCAGCGACACTTCCAGCTCGTCGACCGTCGCGCCCGGCACCGTGCGCAAGCGCCAGTGGCGCCGCAACGCCTCGCCCTCGAACAGACCGAGGCAGATGTTCGTGTTGCCGACGTCCGCCACCAGCAGCCGCGCGGGCGCGCCGATCCCGTCCGGCGCCGGTCCGCCCCCGTCGCCCGGCACGGCGCCGCCTCCTACGGACTTCCCGCGCCGCCGCCCGCGGCGTGGTTCGCCCGATACCAGGAGACGAAGTCCTTGACGTCGCGCCGCAACCGCGCGGTCACCTCCCGGATCGTGTACGGCGCCTCCGGCATGTCCGCCGGCGGGTTCGGCTGGAAACGGAAATGCTCGTCCGTGAACACCCGCAAATACAGGTCCGCCTCCGGCGACCGCATCCCCTGTCGCCGCACGACCACCAGCCGCGGCGTCTCGTCCGGATGCGAGGGAATCTGCAGCACGTCGCCCACCCGCTCCCGGTCCTGCGCCGTCAGGAACTCCACCGCCACCGGCAGGTTCGTCCCCGCCACGTCCAGCACGTAGTTGCTGCCGTCCGGCAACGTCACCGGCACGAACCGCTCCGACGTCACGTCGCGGTCGCCCAAGGCCTGCTGGATCGCATCGAGCGCCGTGGCCTGGTCCAGCGGCCGCTCCTCGATCTCGTGCTCGACCGCCCGCGGCCCGCAGCCCCCGAGAAGCCACCACCCCCCGAGCGCGAACAGCCCGAAACGACGCATCCGTCCACCTCCCGTTCGAACGCTCAGTTCCTTCCCCGCCGTCGCGGCACGAATCCCAGCAGGCCGAGCAGCGCGAGCGCCGCCAGCAGCGACGTCGGACGCGACCCGGCCTGCGTCCGGCACGAACAGCCCGTCGTTGCCTCCCCCTCCACGACGCCTCCGCTGTCGGCGCCCGCGTCGCTCCCTCCGTCGACGCCGGTGTCCGTCCCCGCGTCGCTCCCCCCGCCCCGCACCTCGAACCACGAACTGGCCCGCCGGCCGTCCACGATCCCGTCGTTGCACCAGACCCGCCAGTAGTAGCGCCGCACCTCGAGGTCCGTCGGCGGCGTCCAGCTCGTCTGCCCCCCCGAGCCCTCCGCCACGGCGTCCGACGCGATCACCTCCGGCCCCATGAACGTGCCCCGCGGGTCCAGCTCGAAATGGTACGTCAGCGGGTCGCCGTCGGCGTCCGTGCAGTTGTTCACCACCAGCGGCGGCCGCCGCTCCATCACGTTCACCCGGTCCGGCGAGACGATCTCCGGCTCCGTCGGCGGCGTGTTCGGCACCACCGTGATCGAGAACGTCTGGTCCACCGACCCGCCGTCGTCGTCCACGACCCGCACCACCACCTCGTGGTCCCCCACCACCTCGTCCGTCTCCGGTGGCGTCCAGCGCAGCGTCCAGTCCGCCCCGACGGTCATCCCGGTCGGCTTCGTCGGCACGCTGAGACTCAACACGTCCGCCGCCGCGGGATCCGCCGCCTCCACCAGGTAGGTCCACTCGAAACCCCGCAGGATCGAAAGCTCCGCGGGCGTCGAGGTGATCGACGGGGCGACGTTGGTCACCGGGATCTCCACCACCCGCTCGTCGGTGTGGCCCCCCGGGTCCGACGCCTGGATCCCCACGTTCATCGTCGTCGGACCGTCCAGCCCCGCCGCCGACAACGTCACCGTCTCGCCCGTCGCGTCGTCGTACGCGCCGTCGCCGTCCAGGTCCCACGAAATCGTCACCGGGTCGCCCTGACGGTCCACCGCCGTCACCTCGATCTCCGCCGTCCCCCCCTCCGGCACCGACGGGTCGGTCGTCACCATCGACAGTCGCGGCGCGTCCCGCCGCGGGAAGAAGACCACCGTCTGGTTCGCCAGGTCGATCGTGTTCGTGTTCCCGTTGAAGTACTGGATCCCGTCCGTCCCGCCGTTGTTCTCGATGCCGATCCCCGTCGCCCGCGTGCTGTCCCCGTCGCTCTGGTAGTGGAGGTAGATCTCGTCCGAGCCCTCCACCAGCACGATCTGGAACGTCACGTTCCCGCCGCTGCTCAGGTAGCGCGCGTTGTTCCACTCCACCACGAACCGCCGCGACGGCGCGGTTCCGATCGTCTGGTAGTAGAGGTTGCTCGTCACGGACAGATCGCTCCACAGCGCCGCCACAAAGTTGTCCATCGTGCCGCCCGCCGTGGGGATCGTCTGCGGCGAACAGCAGCCGCTCCCCGTGCCCGGGTTGAACCCGATGAACCCGTTCGTCGAGATCACCACCGAGGTGTAGACGGTGCCGTAGAACTCGAAGTCGAAACCGATCGACACCGTGCTCGTCGTGTCGTCCCCGGTCGGCCCCAGGGTCCCCGTCGTCGCGATGCTCGTGAACGCGTGCGCCGGCGAGTCCGGGTCGGTGGGATGCAGCGAGTCCGAATACGCGTAGTCCCCCGACGTGTCCGTCCCCAGGAACGCCCGCGCCGGCGAACCCGACACCAGGCAGAAGATCCCGATCCCCAGCGCGACCAGCCGACCTTGCATCACCCGCCCCTCCTTCGGCGCTGTTCATAGCCTGCGCCACCGCCGGACGCAAGCACCCCTCATCCGGTGGTCGTGTTCGTGACCGTCGATGTCCGGGCTCACCCCAGGCACCCCCCAGGCGCATCCCCGGCTTGACACTTCGCACCCCCCGTTGCTACCGTGCCGGTGGCCTGCGGGGCCCCGGAGGGAGGCTGAACCGATGCGCAATTCCGCGTGCCTGGCGGCGACCTTGTGCGTGCTCGCATTCGCGGGCGCCGCGCGGGCGAACCCGATGGATCTCACGCTCTCCCGGCTCTACGACGCGGGCAGGTGCACCCGCGAAGCCCTGGGACAGCCCAACGCCTCCTCGATCTGCGCCGACCAGGACGCGTTCCGCGAACTGTCCCGCGAGTTCGGCCTGGCGATGGCCCCTGGCCTGCTCGCCCCCGCCGAGACCCTCGGCTACGCCGGCTTCTACCTCGCCCTCGAAGGCACCCTCACCACCATCAACTCCAGCAGCGACGACCGGACCAACGTCTGGTTCCGCGCCACCGAAGACCAGAACCCCGACAAGGTGCTGTTCGTCCCCTCCATTCACGCCCGCAAGGGTCTCCCCTTCTCCTTCGAACTCGGCACCAGCGTCTCCTACGTCGCCGCCACCGAGCAGGTGCTGCTCGGCGCCGACATCCGCTGGGCCATCCTCGAAGGCTACCGCACCGGCTGGAAGGCGTACTTCCCCGACATCTCCGTCCGCGGCGCCGTCAACCGCCTGACCGGCGACGACGAAATGGACCTGACCGTCTGGAGCGTCGATGTCGCCCTCTCCCACCCGTTCGCCGTCTCCGGCATGATGACCATCACCCCCTACGCCGGCTACCAGTTCATCCAGACCATCGCCGATACGTCGCTGGTCCTCAACGGCATGAACGACCCCGCCGGCGCCGGCACCTTGATCGATTGCAGCGGCAACCGGGACGAGTATCAGACCAACTGCGTCGGTGGCGTCTACGGACCGCCCGGGCTGCGTTACCTCGAGTTCGACCGCGAGTACATCGATCGACACCGCGGTTTCGTCGGCGTGCGTCTGATGTACGAACACCTCGCCTCGATCTTCCAGGCCGCCTTCACCGACGGCCAGTACTCCTTCGGCCTCTCCCTCGGCATGGACTACTGATCCCCGACCTGCCGAAGTCGTCGCGGCACGCGACGACACTCTCGACCCTTGATTCTCGACTCTCGACGCGCGGCCCAGGGGTCACGGTCGGCGGCGGCTCCTGGCCGCGCCCTGGACGCGCCGCATCGAACGGGTCCGACCGGACGTTCGCCAACAACCCCGCCGGAAGGATGTCACCGCCCCGCAGCCGTCCGTCCGGCAGCACGCGGTGGGTGCGCCGGCGGGGCCGTCGCGACCGGACGGTTTCGGCCCGCGGCGGGCGGCACCGGGCCGTACCGGGAAGGGGCTGCGCCGCTGTGACGAGGCCACCAGCCGGACGACATCCGGAGCAACCAGGCAGCCGGCCACCCAGGGTGTCGCCGAAGTCCGCATCGCCGGCCGGCGCGAGGCTTCAGTGGCCCACGGCCCTGGCGGGCCATCCGCGAATCACGAAAACGCTGGGCGGACGTGCAGGGGACGGGCGATTTTCGGGGCAGGCTCCAGGAGCGACAGGTCGATCGTGATTCCGCCGGCCTGCAGCCTCGAGCCCGGAACCTGGAGCCCGTCAGGCGTTGGCGGCGGCGACTTTGGCGAGACCCTGGCCGGCCACCGGGACGGAGCCGCGCCGCCGCGGCAGGATGCCCGCCCCTGTGCCTGGCAGAGGTCCCGGTCAAGGAGATCGTCGACCGTTCGGAGAAGAGGATCGGTTCGCTCGGTACGGCGGAAGTCGCGGGAAACGAAGTGCGGCGCCTACCGCCCCGGCCCCACCGGCGCGACCGGGACCGGAGCCGGCCCGGGCGCCGTGACTCCCGGCGCCAGCGGCTCCTCGATCACCCGGTGGCCCGGCGCGGGCGGCGTCCAGCTCGGCGCGGGCGGCGTCATCCCCGGTGCCGTCCCGGGCGTCGTCGAACCGGGCGTGGTCGTCGTCACCGGGGCCACCGGCGCCGGCGTCGGCGCCGGCCGCGTCACGGTCGGCGTGGCGTTCGTCGGCGTCGCCGGTCGCGTCACCGTCGGGGTCGCCGGCGTAACCGGCGCGACCGGCGCCGAGGGCGTTGTCGGCGCCACGGGCCGCGTCACCGTCGGGGTCGCCGGCGTGACCGGTGCGACCGGCGCCGAGGGCGTTGTCGGCGCCACGGGCCGCG